>JAGLQR010000003.1 GCA_023136725.1 Candidatus Aminicenantota bacterium | reverse complement strand
GCCTCTTCATGAGTATGGATCATGTCATACTTTGTCCTCATAAGCCGTCCTGCTGCCTTAAAAAAAAGAAACAGGTCAAGGAATATTTTTGCTGCAGAAGGCCCGGTTTTAACAGATGTTACAAAGGGAGGCTTTAAACATCTATAGATCTTCAATCCTTTGATATCCTTATCCTCACCTATGGGGTAAGTAACAAGGTCGATCTCATGCCCCAGTCTTGAGAGTGATTTTATTCTGAAATATTCTGAAAAAGGGGTACCCCTGGGCTCGAAGAACGGCTCAGGTGCGATCATCAATATTTTCATCTTCAAATCCGTAAGTTTCTCTTATAGTATAAACATTCTTGTTAAGTCCTTCATGATAAACCCTTGTCAGCATTTCAGCGAGTAGTCCCAGAGTTATTATCTGAAAACCAAGGAATAACACCAATACTGTAAATGTCAGAAGAGGCCTGTCTGCAGATTTTCCGAGAAAATATTTTTCATAAGTTATATATAAGCCTGTCAAAAATCCGGTACCCATCATGAACATCCCAAGGCTTCCGAAAATCTGAAGAGGACGATGGGAAAAAGAGAGCAGGTATTTAATAGAGATCAAGTCGAGTATCACCCGAAATGTTCTTCCCAGCCCGTACTTTGATTTGCCGAATCTCCTTTCACGATGATTTACCGGGATCTCGATCGATCTAATACCGATCCTCGATGCAATTGCAGGGATATAACGGTGCATCTCTCCATACAATTTAAGAGTTTTAACTACATCTCTTTTAAATCCTCTTAATGTACATCCGTAATCATGAAGTTTTACTTTAGTTATAAATGAAACCAGTTTATTCCCGAAATAAGAGGGGATCTTTTTTGTTAAGCTGTCCTTCCTCTTCTTTCTCCAGCCGTTCACTATATCGAATCCTTCGTCCAGTTTCCCTATTATATCAGGAATGTCTGCCGGATCATTCTGAAGATCAGCATCCAGAGTTATTACATAGTCGCCGGTACAGAGAGCGAACCCCGCTGATATAGCAGAACTCTGACCGAAATTTTTCCTGAAATTAATTATTCTGACAGACTTATCCTTTTTTCTGAGCTCCATCAATCTATCAAAAGAGTTATCCGTACTTCCGTCATTTATAAATATGACCTCATATTTTTTTACAAATCCTTCCAATACTTTCTTTATTTCATCGAAAAGGATCGTGACATTTTCTTCTTCGTTGTATACGGGGATAACGATCGATAAAAATTTACTTTTTTTCATCAATAAACCCCAACTCGTTCAATTTGTTCATTACATCATCTGTATCAATCCCGGGTTTAAGCACAACATGAGCAAGAGGATGGAATATCTTACCCATCCTGACTCTGACCCAGATTCTTTCATGAAAAAAGTAAGATATCAACTTGAATACCATATCGAGTGCACCGATCTCCAATGCAATTGTAACCTCACCTGTAAACAGGTAGGCAATACTAATGGTGATAGAAGTTGCAATTACTCTCCAACTTATTGCTTTTGTAATACTTCGTATGTTTGTTTCTTTCATTAGATTTTCTCTGATTTTTGAAAATGATTATACATTTTTTATAAGATCTTTTCAATAAGTAAACAATCTGTTCGTTATAGGAAAAACAAAATTCCGGGTTGTATCTTTTTTTAAATAATAATAATATAATGGGCACAGGAGATAGCATGAGAGACGTGGATGAACTAATCTTAAGATTAAAGATCGAATTGGGGAAAGTTACTCCGGAAAATAAATTCAAGATCGCAATAGATGCTGTCGCTGAATTTTATATGTCAAATTTCAATATATCAAAGAATGAGGTTGGAATATTATTTGCAAACAAACAAAGAACCGTTCTATCTTTTGCACATCCCTCTTATCTTATAAACGCAGGCATGATCCCGGTAAATCTCAGCGAGGCTATCGCTTCAAGGATCTTCCGAAGCGGGGAAGGGTTTATAGACAACAATCTGCAACAGCAGAGGCATCTTTTCATTTTTGAGAGTATAAAAACGCCAGACAACAAGATCATGCCGATCTGGAAGATGATAGCTTCAAGGATATCCCATTCTGACAATAATATGGGAATAATAGAGATCTCAAAAAGATCTGTAACCTATGCTGATGCTGGCGATGATTTTTCCGTTTCCGATCTGCAATTTCTTGAAGAATCCATAAAAAAGGTAGCTCCAATTATCAGTGAAGTAATGCCGGAAGATTTCAGAGGAAAATTTAAGTGAAAGAACGTTTAAAAGAAATCCTACTTGAATTGTCCGTTCTCAGGGACAGAGAATTTACTCTTGCCTCCGGGAAAAAGAGCAACTTTTACGTCGATGCCAGGATCACTACCCTTCATCCTGAAGGTGCATTCCTGATAGGGAAATTATTCCTTGAAATGCTGGAAGGTATTGAAGTAAATTCCATTGGAGGATATTCGATCGGGGCAGATCCTATAGTCTCATCTATATCCGTTCGCAGTTTCATTGAGAAAAATCCTATTCCCGCCTTTATTATAAGAAAGCAGGAAAAAGCATACGGAACAGGAAAAATAATTGAAGGGAATTTTAAAAAGGGGGACAAGGTTATAATCTTTGATGATGTTGTCACCTCGGGGGGATCGATCCTTAAAGGGGCTGCTGAAGTTGAAAAAGCCGGAGGTTCGGTTCTGGGTGTAATGGCAGTGATAGACAGGGAAGAAGGTGGCAGGGAAATGATAGAAACTGCCGGCTACCCCTTCACTTCAATATTCACAAAGAGCGACCTGCTCTGATAATCTGAAAATACCAAAAAAAAAGGCGGCATCAGTATCGACACCACCTTTTTCTTTATTGTAATTAACCCTTAACGTCTTTTACTTTACCTCCAGGTATAGGGAGATACATTTCCACCAAGATCTCCAATTGAATCTGCAAGGAGTTGAGCTACATACCTTGCATTATGGATATATCCGTGAGGTTCTTTTTTTGACAGCTGATAGTTATAAGCAGCTTTAAGGAGGTTTGCAGAAAATCTGTATCCATTTGAATATGATGCTTCTCCATTATCCACAATTCCGTTATTGTTAAGGTCTTTGAAGAAATACGGATATGTATGAGAGTCATAAACAAGTGGTGCTCTCGACTGCCTTGCGACTGTTTGCATACGTACATACAGACTCTCTTCAAGACCTATGATCTCATATTTCATTGCTTCAGTTGTATCCCCGTCTCCATCATAATCGGGAATATTTGCAGGCCTTATACCACTGAACTTGAACTTGGATGGATCTGATCCCGGATTTGGCTGGGAAATATCCTGTCCGTGACAATTCACACAATCTGCCTGGTTCGGTTTCTGAACATTATGACCTGTATTCGGCGAGACCCCTTTCGTACCCATATGACATTCTACACATGTTATGAATTTGTTCTCATGGTTCGGATACATTTGACGTCCGGCATACACTTTCCCGGGATATTCATATCCACCCTGAACTTCAGATCCGAAAAGGACTGCCGCTGTGGGGAAATAATGGATATTTGTGAAACTATAATTCCCGGTTCCCCCTGCGATCTTGCTGTCAACTGAGGCCTTAGATGCACGTCCCTGGTGACAGGCCATACATAAATTACTTGCATCTCCAAGATCAACAATCGCTCCTGATGGGAATTTAACTTCCGTTAGTTTAAGCATTGAAGGAGGACTGGTGTGACATGTTGTACAAAGCATTCCGTTGGCAATCGGCTCGGGGTCCTCATTCGTTCCTGTTGCTGCAAATTTAGCAAGCCCGGTCGCACTATGACACCTTGCACAACTATTCCGAACTTCACCATCTCCATCCCAATGGCGCCAGGCTTCATGTGAACCGGCAAAATGGCCCTCATCATCCCTGGTCATTCCGGACATATCTACACCACCTGTTACGGAATTCATGTCAGCAATAGAATCATACATCAGCTGGATCAGGTATTTACCGCCATGAGCGAAAGCTCCCGGATCTTTCTTCGAAGTCTGATAATTATATGCTGCTTTGGCCAGTCTCGGTGTGAAATTCTTGTAGCTGTTCGCATATGCTGCCTCACTCTCATCGATCACACCATCATTATTTGTATCGGTGAAAAAATAAGGATATGTATGAGATTCATAGCCGATCGTTACTCCAACAACATTTCTGGAATATACAAGCATCCCGTTAAAAAGGGCATCCTGAAGTCCTTTAAGTTCATAATAAATGCCTTCAGTCTTGTCCCCGTCACCATCATAATCGGTCATAGAACCGAAATAACGGATATTGTGAAGATCTTCTTTGCTCTCAATTTCACTGTGACATGTATCACATTGTTCGATTTTAATCTCAAGTGAATGGGGGTCGTGACAATCAGTACAGGAGTTGTATCCGGTTACATGACCGAATTTTCCATCATAGGTCTGTCCGGCATATTCATAACCGCCTTTTGCAAGAGTGCCGTAAAGGATCGCTCCTGCAGGAAAGTAGTGAATATTCGAGAACCTTATCGAGGAAGAAGGTGTATCCAGAGGTTTACCTTCCAAACCTGCTGCTACAGAAGGTCCGGATGATCTGCCCTGGTGACAATTCATGCAGATCCCTTCATTGCCAAGAGGTTCGTATGTTTCATCTTCATTCAGAGCCCCTTTCACTTCGATACCCGAGGGAAACGTTACACTGGCAAAAACCCTTGGAGTCCCATTCTCAACATTTGTGTGGCAAACTTCACAAGTTAATGAGCTTGGATCATGACTATTTGCAACCGCCCCGGTATCAGCAAATTCGATAAATCCGCCTGCACTATGACACTTTGCACACCTGGAAGGAACAACCGGCGGGTCGTCCTCATCCCAGTGGACAAAAGATTCCGACGTTGAATCATTATGCCCCGAATCTGCAAATAATGATTCCTGAATACTTTCGAACATTGCTTTATCCATATTACATGACTGGAGAATAAACAATCCGGTTACAAGGACAAAGCAAAATCCTATTATTGATAAATTTTTTCTTTTAATCATCTTTGTTCCCTCCGTTATTTCCAACTGTAACCAAAGGAAATTTCAAATATATTGGCCTTATAGTCATTGTAGCCAAAATCATTTTCCTTAAAATCAACAAACCTGTAGTTCAGCTGACCTATAAAACCTTTTTCGCAGAAATATTTGAAGAAAAGTTTCAGGTTAGTCCTGGTCAACTCCCAGGATCCGTTGTTCTTGTAATAGTTTAGATAAGCTCCGACTCCGGTCTTATCACTCAGCTTTGAATAGACATAAAGATCGAACAGGTTTGAAGTTCCTTCGAATAGGATATCCCAGACATAGGTTCCCTCACCTCCGCTCCATGATGGCGGATAATAGATCGACCTGTCACCTTTCCGGGTCACATCAATCAGAGAATATCCTGCTGAAAAGTGAAGTTTCTTCTTGTAAATTCCAAGTCTTAGATTCAGCTGGTTCTTATCAGATTCCCACATTTCACCCGCCTGATCACTTTCGGACTTGTTAAACAAATATGAACCGTTGAAATACAGGTTCTTTTTCTTATATTTAGCAGTAAGCCTGAACCTGTGAAAATCGGTAGGTGAGATAAGTGTCAACGGATTATCATATGTTCCGTACTGATAATCTGCTGTAATCTTGAATTTTTTGCTAAGTTTCAAGTTCAGATTTCCAAATATTCCGGTTTTAGATGTAGGTTCATTTACATCTTCGATGACAACAGCATCTTCCACATCTCTCTGTTCCATCCTGTATCCGATAGTAAACCCGAATTTTGTGCTGGGTTGATATTGAAGCCCTGCTTCAACTCCACCAGTTTCATATTTCAGATCCATTGAGGTTTTCACTCCATCAATAGTCATCGATCCGGTCTGATCAAAATTATTGTAAAAAGTAGTTCCGACCAGAGCCATCTTATCATTCAGGAAATAAGTAAAATCAAGATCATAGATCTGAGATTTTCTTGAAAAATCACCATCACCATTATAATCATACATAAAACCGGCACCCACATAATCAGTTCCCAATGCACTTTCTTCATATGTGAACTCTGTATCCTGGTTCATGATCATAAGGCTTCCTTTCATGAGAAGCTTTTTTATAGGATTAAATGTGAATTTAGCAGTGTGTGTTATACCTTTCATATCATACGGCATGTCAAGGTGGAAATAATTAAGAGCTGTCGGATACCTTGCGAAATCACCACCATCAGCATATCCGGGCAGGAACATGCTTGTTGCATTCTCAAAATCAGTAAATTTTTCTTCGATCACAAATGCAAAGATTTTTCCGCTATAATCAAATCCGAGAGTTACTTCGGTCGACATCTCATCGATTGGTTTTTCAAACTCGAACTCTATTCTTCCTATATCAAGTGTATTAATACTTGAGCCTTTCTTTGTATAGCTGTTGAAATCTATATAGGCATGAGAACTCTTTCCGAGCCATATCTTGAAAAGGCCTGAGTCATTGATCCTGTCAAATGCATAAGTGTGAAAATCGTGTCCTTCAAGATGATCATTGTAGAAATATTCCGATTTTCTTCTGTTAAATTTGAATTTGTACTTTCCGTTTTTCACAATATCGAGGCCCATACTTTCGAATGGATCGCCGCCGAAATTATGAATATAGACATTCATATAATCAAAATATTTATTCAGTTTCCCAACCGGGGCGAAATGAATATTGAAGTCAAACAACCTGAGACCATCACCCAGATTAATATCTTCTTTATATTTTGATTCGACCCCGCTTATATCAACATACCTGTACCCCAGCAGGAACTTGCCGTAAAACTCATCTTCACCTTGTTCTCCGGCATGGAGGGATATTGATGATATAAATCCACAGAACAGGATAACCATTAAAATGTTTAAAAATAATTTATTTATTTTCATGATTCTGCTCCTATTTCAAAAATAATTTATCCAGGTTGGAACCATGGATCGATGAATGGCAATTTGCACAATTTGTATCATTGGCAAGGAACCTCAAATGCCAGTCCGGTGCAACAGCATGGCAGCTGAAGCATAATTCTCTTACACTCTGATGTTTAAGCATGTGCCTGTTCGGTGACCCGTGGACATCGTGACATATAGCACAGCCTTCAACTCTGGAAGCTTCATGTTCATGCATGAATGGACCACCTTTGTCACGGTGACATTTCAGACAGGATTCCTGCTTAAAACCACCAAGTCTCTGACGAGTTGAACTTTCATGAGGATTATGACATGAAGTACATTCCAATATCCCTTCCGCAAGACGGTGCTTTTCATTCAGCCTAAATTCAGCTGCAACATCCTGGTGACAGGATGCACAAAGTTTTGTATTTAGTTTTGCCATTGAATTCACTTTTTTATGAATGCCGTGACACTTTGTACAGTCTATACCTGCTTTTGAATGTTCACCATTCATAAAACCTGCAACAACCGGTTTATGGCAGGACAAACATTGTCTGGATTTCTGAAGTGCAGTCTCATTCTTGAATGAGAATATATTACCGGACTCAGCATTATCCAGATGTTTTGCAGCATTTCCGTGACAGTCAATACATTTTGTACTGGAAACACCATGAGCTGTTCCGATAAACTTCATGGAAACTTCTTCATGGCACTCAGCACAAACATTTCCGGCGCCCTCTTCTCCGAAAATATCAACCGCAAGGAACACTGTCAGACAGAACGTCATTAACAATACTCCTAAGATTCGTTTATTCAATTTTTCACCCTCCTATAATAGTTATTTAAGTACACACTAGTACCCTGTTAAATTAATAACTAAACAATAGAGCATGAAGCATGCCATACTTCAATAATTAAACCGGTTTTGTTTTATATGGATTATAGGGATTCTTCAGTACTATAGTATTTTACAACAGTGTTCAAAATTGAACACATGTTCAATTTTGAACAACCACTATCTTAATGTAGTACTTACTTATTTCTTCTCTTTTCTGGAATATGTATAGGGTTTATGACACCCCGGAGCACAACTGCCTCCTGTTGAAGTTTTCTTAAATCCGATCGGCAATTCCCATTTCCCGAACTTCACTTTTTCTCTGATCTGTTTGGGAGAATTGGATGCATGAACTTCATGGCAGAACCTGCAGGTCCTCCCCTTTTCCTTATTTACATGTACGAAGTGGAGATTTTTGTCATCATCTCTGAAGTCCGTTAGAGCAACCGTTTTTGCTGTCCTTGCAATAGAATCATCATGGCATTCAAAACAAAGGAGATATGATTTTTTGTCATATTTAGTATACATCTTCTCCGGATATGTATTTATCAGCAACCTGAAATGGTCAGAACCATGTGCATTATGGCAGGAACCACACTCTCCATCCTCGACAGGTCCGTGTTTGAATTTGTTTTTCTTCAATACGTCTGCGATATTATATTTCCCATGAGGGCTGTTCTCCAAAGGTTTTTTGTGACAATTCAGGCAGACGTTCATTAGATCGGTTTTTAGTAGTTTAGCCATTCCGGTTCCATGGGGATCGTGACAATTACCACATTTCCTGCCCTCATTCAAAGGTTTATGCTGAACTTTTGCTTTTAACGATTTTTCAACTATATCATCATGACACTCGGCACAGACTTTTCCCTGCTCGGTTTTGAGTTGATGTTCAAATTCTGACGAATGGGGATTGTGACATTCGGAGCATCCCTCTTCCATAGGTGCATGCACATTTTTCCCCATTTTTGAAATATCTTTATCTTCGTGGCACTCGGTGCATAATTTCCCCTGGGGCGATTTAAGCAGTTTTGCATTTGCCGATGTGTGGGCATCATGACACATTGTGCATTCTCCGGACTCCATCGGGCCATGGATGAATTTCTTCACCATCTCATCTTGATCATGACATTCAAAGCAGACCTTATCTATTCTATCTTCCTTCAGCAGTGAACTATATTTATTTCCATGTGGGTCATGACAATCCGTGCAGGAGCCGGATCCTACTGCTTCATGAACAACCTTCCCCTCTTTCTTGTCATCATGGCATTGTATACAAAGGTTTTCTCTATCATCAAATTTAAATTTATGCTTCTCAACCTGCTCGTGGCAATTGGTACAATCTTCCTCAACAGGAGCATGGAGAGATTTAAAAGCTTTAAAATCCTTATGACATTTGGTTGTGATACAACTATCCTGTGATACTAAAGGTAAATTCAATACAATTAAAAGTGCAAAAATTAAATAGAATATTTTCATAATCTCATCTCCTATCTTTCATAATCTTCGGGAGAATGGTCTTCTCCATGGCATTGCAGGTAGCAATAACCTTTATTACCTATAACTTCAAATTTCAATTCCCCGTTAAGATTGGGAAAAACAGCGCTGGTATCAAAATTTATCAACCCCACATTCTGTCTCGACCCATGAGGGTCATGACAAACTGAACATGGCGTTTTTTTCTCATCTACATGTTTTTTATGATACTTAAAAGTGGAAAAATTCTCCGACATCACTATCTCCGGCCTGTGACACTTCCAACACAGATCATAATTCGATTGCTGATAAGGCATCATTGTCGAGATCAGATACCTACTTTCAAGAATATGTTCATAGACTGATCCATGCGGCCCATTCGGTCCCGATCCTCCATTCCTTCTGGCATTGTTGCTATTATGGCAATCAGTACAATATAATCTTGAAGATTCATTCCATTTGATCTTCAACGATGGGACATTTCGAGAAGCGCCCTGATTCACCACAGGATGATAACTTTTATTAGATTGATCAAATGCAAAATTCAAGTTTTGATTCTGATCTTGTCTATTTACTTTTGGATCATTATACCTGTCCTGCCCGTGACATTTAAGACAAACTTCATATTCAAATTGAGAGTTATTTACTATAATCCCCGAACTATTTATTCCTGAAACACCTTTACTCCTTCCATTAACAAAAGGTGCTGTAGATTCGGTTGAATTAACAATATGTGGATTATGACAATCAACACATTGAACATGAATTGCACTTGACAAAATGTTTTCATCAGGATCATGAGTATTTTTATATGTAATTAAATCGACTGAATGAGAATAACTTTTTCTTAGTTCTGATTTAATATTTGCTCCTGTGTTTCCATTATGACATGCCAGACATACTTCAGAATCCGGACCCAATCTTATCAAGCGTTCACTTCCAGCAGCATTATGACTTTGATGACAATTCATGCACGAGTTTTGATTTACAGAAATAGAAAAATTACTCGGCCATGGTCTTATACCTGTACCATTCCAAACCTTAGTTGAAACATCGTGAGTCGAAATGTCCTTAAAACCAGTTGGATCATGACATGACTTACATAATGCAGCTTTCATATTATCTTTAACTAAAAAACTTGAGAAATTTTCAGTATGTGGGTCATGACATGTAGTACATTGAATCTTTTTAACACCATCATACCTCACTGGATCACCAGAGGGAGGATGATTTAATTCTGATGATTGAGATGTAACATTCTCACTATTAAAAGATATCGGGTGATCATTGGAAATATTTATCCCCAAATTTCCCGAATGTCCTTTTGGAAATTTTCCGGAACTTGTGTTTGGCAAATTAAGTTCCTTTGAAATACTAAGTACTTTCCCCAATGCAATAGTACCGTCATGGCATGATAGACATAACTTTGAAGCACCATCAGGTTGACCAACTTCAGAATTAAGAGTTGAACTATTATACGTTTTATATTGAACATTTGAATCTTCCCTATTCCAAAGCGGTGAGTTTTTTCTTTTCGTATGACTAGTATGACAAAATACGCAAATCTGATTTGTATCTGATGTCCTTATATCTCCGACCCCGGAGCTGGACAAATTGTGTTTCGAATTTTTTATACTCCGGGTTGAAATTGAAATCGTTAAAAACACTATACATATGCAAACAGCAATTTTTTTCATTATATCTCCGAAATAACTTTGAAAATCTGGATTCTACTATTAAACTTATCAGCAATAACTATTTCTTCTCTGCTATTTATAATTATCCCACTGGGCATCCAGAATTTACCGGGAGAATTCCCCGTTTCGCCAAAATATGACAAAAATCTTCCATTTATGTCAAAAACTTGAACATTATCATAAATCACATCTGTAACAAAAATCCTGTTTTTTCTATCTACTGCAATTCCCTTTGGTTTTGAAAATTCTCCCCCATTTATTCCATTCCGCCCAAATTTTCTGATAAAATTGCCTTTATGATCAAATATTTGTATTCTGAAGTTCAACGCATCATTTACATAGATATATTTTTCATCAACTGTTAAATGGGTGGGGAAATTAAATTCTCCATCTCTATTTCCTCTTAGACCAAACGAAAGAATCTCATTCCCGAAGCTGTTATAAATAATTATTTGATGATTTTCTGTATCAGTACAGAATAATTTTCCGGAATAATAACTTATTCCTGTATTACGCCTTTTATTGTTACTGACCAGAACTTTTTCAAACTTGAAACTTGAATTAAACTTGATTATTTCTCCATAAAAGGAATCAGACACAAAAAAACTTCCTAACTCTCCCCGGCAACAACTTACGGGGGATATAAACCTCTTTTTACCGAAAGACCTGATTTTTTTTTTTATTCTTCCATTTATATCAAATAATACTACCATCCTATTCTGTTGATCAGTAACACAATAGGTATTATCTTTGAGCTCGGCAATGGAAGATGGCCTTATTGATAGCTTCTGATTTTTCCCGAATATGATGTTAATTATTTTATTATTACTTGCTGATCCTTTAAAGTTTATACTTTTAATGAGTTTTACAGATTCAGGATTTAAATATAAAAAAGCAATACATAAAACAAAAAACAGGGCGTATACTTTTCTCAAAACATCCTCCTTATAATTAAGCTGAAATAAGATCGTTCCCTTGATGATCCTGCTTGTCCACGTAAAGTACTCTCATAAAAAAGATCAACCAGGATTTTTCTTATCTGCCAACTTAATTTAAAAATCATACTCTCCCGATGTGAGAAGTTAGTTTGAGTTGTATATTCGATATTCCTGTAAATTGCATTAAATCTGATTCGAGCATTCGGAAAAAATGAAAAATTTGCCATATAAGATTGATAGTCACTATTAATTTCCTGAGACCAATAGTCTGATTTTCTAGAATTAAAATTCCCGGAAACTTTAAAGTATTTTAAAAATCTGAACCCGGAATAAAGCGTAAAATATCTGCTTCTGTACCTTGACATAGGAGATTTGTAATTATCAACATGATATTCTCCATTTAATATTTTAAACTTAAGCTTAATTCCGAAAGTTTCCCTTTCAAACTCTTCATACGGTGTAATGACATATTCTGAGTTAATATTCATTTTACTTAACTGATTATTATAATAAACATAAAAATGATTTAAAACATCAATACCAACCCTGAAGTTTGAAAAATTTGTTTCGAGAATATGATCAGGGAAAGTAAGATATTCATAGTAGACCAAAATGCTGCTATTTGGTGGAATAGATCCACCTATAATCCTGTATATTGTTAT
Organism: Candidatus Aminicenantota bacterium; assembly: GCA_023136725.1. Classification (GTDB taxonomy): domain Bacteria; phylum Acidobacteriota; class Aminicenantia; order UBA2199; family UBA2199; genus UBA647. Next base: position 7,196 of record JAGLQR010000003.1, on the reverse strand, counting down.
TGATCCATCGAGTACTATCAGATCATAATCTATGTATTGCTTATATAATTGCGATAGCGTACTGTCAGTAATCTGTAAACTCTCAATTTTTATCCCTGGAGTTGAAAGTGTAATTGTTTCTGAACTTGAGAACTTATACTCCTCTTTCATTTCCGAGATTTCACTTTTAGACTTGAAATCTCCCCTTTCAAAAGATCTGGTATATCCAATTGATAACTGATTATTATAAATCCTTTTACGGTAAGAGACGTTGATATCTCCTTTTGCAGAAGTAATTTTTTTTGTAAATGAGTCTTCAATCCTTCCAGAAAAACCTAGTTTTGATTTAACACTGTCAAACAATCTGTGATTCAGAGAAGTATTAAACAAATTTGAGGAAAGTTGGGTTCTTCCAATAAAATCCTTGGTTAAGGAATACGAACTATGTGAAAATAGATTATTGTTCATATAATTTGTTGAAGCTAATTTAAAAGTTAAAATTTCAAATGAATAGTCACCTGTTAGTTTCCGATATGTTAAATTAGAATCAATACTACTCAATTTAGTTGAGCCATAAAAATAGTAAAAATCACTACTAACATCAAATGACTGATAATTATAGTCATAATATTTTTCACTATAATCCCTCCATTTAGAGTGTAAAGAAAGTTTAGCATTTCCTGTTTTAATAAATTTCATATCAAGTTCTGCATTTCTGTGAGTTTCATTTCTCAATTGAAATGAGATTGACTCGGATAACAAACTACTTTTATAGAGATTCAAGCTGAAAGGGAGGAATCCAGTATTATTATTAAGCCTGACACCATAAGTTTCAGAATTAGTATAAATCCTTTCAGAAAATTTTCTATCACTGGAACCAAATGTGTTTTGAGAATATAATGAAAAGTTTATTTTTTTCTTTCTTAAGAATTGAATTTCAATATCATGGGTGTTATTTACAGAATTATTGATTTCAGTATCAGACAAATAGGTATTATTCGTTCTAAATCCAATCAAATTGAAATTCACTCTAAAAAATATTAAATTAGGATGATATATGCTTCCAGTTGTATTAAGTTGTAAACCGGATTCAAAATGTGATCTATTAAAATTGTTATTAGAATAACCACTCAGATCCATTTCATCTACAGTCTCGTATTTTAACACTAACGCTCCAAAAAAATCTGAGAACTTTAGCAAAGATGCACTCTCATCAGGAAATATGAGTATGCTTGACAGAAGAAATGTAAAAATCAATACTGTCCTTTTTATTAATTCAAGTTTATTTCTTTTTATATGCCTCATTAGTATCTTCTCTTAAATCAGTTACAATTCTAAATGGATTATCTAGAAGTTCTTCCTTAATTACTTCAATTTTACTTCTAAAATGAACAGTTATTATTGAGCCTTTAATATCAATATTAGAAACAAGATGTGAATAATTTTTTAATGTATTCAATTCTGTTATTGAGCTTATCTGATTAAATTCAAATATTACTGCTTTATTCTTTATAAGTTTTGTAAATTTATTTGTTTTTTTTAACTCAATCACAATCCTTGTAAAATCCTTATGATCAAAAGATCTCAATTTAAAAAAATTATCAAGGGAATTTTCAATCTCTTTTTTGGATATTACCAAGCTGTTGACCATTTTTTTATTGTCAGTCTTTTTTACATAATTTTGATCAGAACTGATATTTTTATTTTCAACATTGACATTATTTAATAGAAAAAATTTATTATCTGAAACATGAGGTGTATGACACTCAAGACAATTATCACCTTTACATTGTATCAGGACATTTGTTAAAGGCATATTGTGACAAAGGTCACATAATTTCCTGGTTTTCCCCAACAATAGATTTGAATTGTTTGAACGGTGAGGATCATGGCAGGTATCACATGCCCTGGCTGCCACAGGGCCATGAATGTAAGGGCCATTAAACTTATCCTTTTTATGACACAAGAAACAGAGTTTTTTTTTATCAGTCACAAGAAAATTTGTAGCGGTTTTATTATGACATTTGCTACAGTTTCTATTTTTAAAATCCGGGTGAATGGAATTTTGCAGTGGTTCCAAAGTTATAACTTTGTCAGGTGCTTTTTTTTTCTCTTTTTTTAAACTAATGTCTACTTTTTTTTCTTTATCGGGGACCCCATCAAAAAATATTTTTAAAATCTTCCTGTTTTTATCTAGACTACAAGAAGAAAAAATTAGAAGAAAAGTTACTAAAGTAAAAATACAAAGATAAAATTTATTTCGGATCATATTCCCCATAAGCATATACATTAACTTTGTTTCTTCCGAAATTGGAAGTTATATAAATAATGTATTCAGCTCTAAATTCAGGAGAAATATACTTTGCAAAATATTTTACATTCTCATAATCAATATTAATAGAATATGGCAGGTAAAGATTAAACTTATTATTTCCCGGTCCGAGAAAATATAGAAGAAGTTCATGTTTTTTATCAAACACCTGGACATTTTGAAAAGATGCATCAATAACATATATTCTTCCATCTTTATCTACTTCAATCCCTTTTGGCCTTGCAAAACTCCCGGGACTTTTACCTACTTTTCCCACTTTATCTATATAATTTCCATTAATATCAAATATCGACACTCGAAAGTTCGTTGTATCGGAAACATATAGTTTGTTCTTATAAATTTTAATGCTTGATGGATGTAATAACTGACCTTCTTTATTTCCCTTTTCGCCGATTTTATTTATGATTTCACCTGAATTTAAATCTATAACAACTATTTGATGGCCCTTTGCATCACAAACAAATAGTTTATCACCATTTATTTCAACATCAGCAGGAGAAATATTCCCCTTATTTCCACCATAAGTTCTGATTAGATTACCATTAATATCATACGCAAGCACCTGCTTTCTTTTCATATCGGCAATATAAATTATTCCTCTTTCTTTATCTATTACTAAATTAACAGGTTTTGCAGGAGCAATCCGTGAATCTCTGGCAAAATATCCTAAAGCTCTCTTTTGCAGGTCTAATTTAACAACAACACTATTTGCTGTATCACAAACATAAATTATTCCCCTGAAGGCATCAACGCCATAAGCTTTTTTTATTACATAGTCCTTTTTTGATTCATCTCCGGCTATAAAGTTAAATAGTTTACTTTTTTTCTTTTCTACATCAGAAGATCTTGAAAATGTTGTTAAGTACTGAAATCGTGGTTTTGCAGGGAGTGCAGGGAAGAAAACATATTTACTTTTTTTATCCGGACTGATCTTTGGTTTTTTGTTACTACTACACCCTGAGAATAAAAGCATCATCATACTAATGGAAATTACAAGAAAAATATATGTATTATTTTTAAATCGCATTTCAATAAAACTCCTTTAAAATTAAAATTCTAAAAACTAGCATAGCAAAAAATTATCTAAAAAAAAACCCCAGGGAAAATCCTCTGGGGTTTCATTTTTTAATATGAAAACTTAATTAAAACAAATAGAATTCCCTATTTATCATGACAAGTAAGACATAGAGCACTTGCAGTATTTGCCTTTCTCAAGAGTGAAGTTAAAGCAGATGTATTATGAACATCATGACAAGAAGAACACTCAAGCTGATCTCCTCCGCCAAGCATTGCATCCTGGATAGTCACACCGGCGCTAAATGTGTTTGCCCCTGATGGATCATGAAGTTCAGTGTCAACACCTGTTAAAGCAGTATCATAAGTAATTGAAATCGGATGATCGTTTGTTAAGTCAGTACCGAAAACCGAACCGGTAAGAGTATCATGACTGGTCAACGAATTATTCACAGCATCTCCTGCAGCTCCTCCAAACGCATCTAGAGCAGTTACTCCGTCATGGCATGAAAGACATAAGAGAGAAATACCTGCTGGTTCCCCAACAGTTCCACCATCGGCATCCATATCGTATCCGAGATATTGATCAAAAACTTCTGCTGTAGCAGCATGATTCCATAAAGGTGCGTCAGTTACTGCCAATGCAGCGTGAGGTGTATGGCAGGGCTCACAAATTTCTCCGCCAGGATTCCAAGCATCTCCATTAAAATTATGCAGGGATGTAGAAATTAAAGCAAACAATCCAGCTGCAAATGCGAGTGAAAGTAAAATAAATAAGGCCTTTTTCATTATAAACTCCTTTACAATTTAATTTAATATGACATTTCTATGACATACAGAAATAATATAGTTTTAAAACGTTAATGTGTCAACTATATTAAGTAGTATTTAAGGTTGGATTTATTAAAAATCTATTTACAACTTTAGTTGCAATTTTTAAAATAATATGATATTCAAATAGTGTAAATTTTGATTTAGTTTAACAAGGAGAAATAATGATAAATAATTCAAATAACAGAGGAAGCTTGATGATCTCTATTCTGATCATTAGCTTTCTTATTTTTACTGTTTCAGGAGCTACACTTTCAGCTGAGAAAAAAGCCGAATCCGCCAGCCACACGGGGAAGCTTCTTCAGATGTTCAAATCGGGAGGATATACTTTCCTTGAGTATGAATCAGAAGGAAAAAAATTCTGGGTCGCATCTAAAATGGTCGTTGCCAACATCGGAAATATCATTGAATTCAACAATCCTCTGGAAATGAAGGACTTTTATTCAAAATCATTAAAAAGAAAGTTCGATCTTATTTATTTTGCAGGAATGGTGAGAGCTGTTGGCAAACCGGGAGAGCTTTCCATGAAATCAATGCAGAGCATGATGGGTCACAAAAAAATAAATCCTGAAACGAAAGTGACAGTGGTCAAACCGGGATCAGTCAAAAAAGCAGACAAAGGGTACACTGTCGCTGAATGCTTTTCACAAAAGGATGCATTAAAAGGAAAAACGATCCTGATACGGGCAATAGTAGTGAAATTCTCCCCGAAAATAAAAGGGAGAAATTGGGTCCATATTAGGGACGGAAGCGGGAACCAGGGCACGAATGATATAACATTTACAACAAAAGAAACTTTAACTCCGGGAGATATAATTCTGGTCAAAGGGAAACTTCTCATTAACAAAGATATTGGTTCAGGATATCTATTTCCTGTATTTATGGAGGATCCGGAGGTTATTAAGGAGAAGAAATAAATTGTTTGAAAAAAAGACTCCCACAATTCTGATCATTGATGATGAAAAAAGTGTACTCGATTCTTTCAAGTTAGTTCTGGAAAAGGAGGGATTAAGTATCTTTACATCTGAGAACTCCGAAAATGCACTTTCGATCTTAAAAACCTTTAATATAGATATAGTTCTCCTTGACCTGAAGCTGGGGAAAGAGGACGGCCTCATTGTCGGAGAGATCATAATGAAAAGATATCCCAAAACCAAAGTTATTCTTTTTACCGGATACCCTTCGTTTGAAACTGCTATAGAAGCTACAAAAAAGGGGTTCTTTTACTACATGGAGAAAAGCTCATCTCCGAAAAAAATAAAAGACAAAATAAGAGAAGCACTCAGAAGCGGAACATCCTCCGGAAAAGACCTTTCAGATAAAAAGCAGAAGAGCTGCCTCAGTTTCATAACCATATGCAGGCATTCTCTGATAGTCGATCAAATAAAAATGATCTCCAATGAAAATATTTGCCTGGACCATTCTAAGAACTTCAGCTCCATTCAGGAAATAGTAAACTCAGGTTTTCATAAAGAAACCGACCTGGCAATGTTATGTGCCTCATGCATATTTACCGGAATGGATGAATCAATCAGAGCTATCAAAGATATCTATATCCTCTTCCCGTTTATAAAAATAATCATAATTAACGAAAAGTTCAATACTGAAGAGAAAGCACAGCTTCTTAAGATAGGTGTAAAAGGATTTTTCAAGAGCGAAATGGACAGGCCCGAGATTGAGAAGGCCCTTCTTGTTATCCGTGATGGGGGGATCTGGGCAGAGCGGGAGATACTGAATCTTGCTATCCAGCCTGATATTGCTCATATAAGCTCAGTGCTTGCCAGGTATGACAACAATTATAATCTCTCAATAAGGGAGAAGGATGTTTTAAAGACAATGGTTCTGGGAATCAGGAACAAGGATATTGCTGACAGGTTATACATAAGTGAAAAGACCGTAAAGACCCACATTAACCGAATATTCAAAAAACTCGCAGTTGATTCCAGGGTTAAGGCTATCCTGAAGGCAAAAGAAGAAAATCTGGTCTGAGAAAGTTTATCACTTCTCCTGATTCTGTTAAAATTTAATGTGATGAGAAAATTATTATTTTATCTGGTTCCAATCATTTTTTTATTTGTATTGTCAAACTGCAAAGTCCCGGAAATAAGCACCGACCCTGCTTCGAAAGGGGAAAAATACAAATCTGTCAGGATAAGAGTTAAAGCTGTTACAGATCAGGGAAAAGAAAAAACAAAGGTCCTCCTTGTATTCAACAACAAAGGGGACAGGTTGATATTTCTCGGCCCAATGAACCAGGTCCTTTTTGAGATCCTTGTGCAGGGGAATTATTCGAAAGTAATAGTCCCGAAAAGGAAACAATACTGGGCGGGAGAATTCAGAGAATTTTTGTATGAATTGTGGAGGGTAGATCTTACATATAATGAGATCAGGGCTCTTCTGCTTGAGCAGCGTGTCAATTCACTAAAATTAAAGAAAAGTGGATTCACTATGCAGATAATCGAATCGGAAAAGAAGAAATACCCGGTAAGGATCAATCTGGCCAGTGATGATATAAAATTAGAGTTCCGTGTATATGAAGTTAAAGAGAGGGCCGGAAAGATCGTTCTGACAAAAGAACTTAAAGGATACTCAAGGGTTACGCTTGGAAAAATGTTCCGGAGCGGTTCAGAATAAAAATGGAGTTCAGATCCTTTGCCAAAGTTAATATCGGATTGGAAATAACCGGTAAAAGAGCTAACGGGTATCATGAATTAAGAACAATTTTCCAGACCATCTCCCTATACGATACTATCGAAATAAATGAGAATCAAAGAGATGAAGTTTCTCTTTCCGGAGATAGCAACAACATACTCTGGGATAAATCAAATACTATAATCAGAGCATTTGAACTTATGTATGACAAATTCGGGTTGAATAAAGGGTTCGACATACATGTGAAAAAAAACATTCCTGCAGGTTCCGGACTTGGTGGAGGCAGTTCGAATGCTGCAATCATGATGATGTTTATTATGGATTATTTCAAATTGGAAATCCCTATAGAGGAATTAACAAACCTGGGAAGAACTATAGGAGCGGATAT
>JAGLQR010000299.1 GCA_023136725.1 Candidatus Aminicenantota bacterium | reverse complement strand
GATAAAATGAACAATACGGCAGACTATTCCCTGTAATTAACTGCTATTTAGGTGATGGAGCCTGTTCCCACTCGAAATCATCTCCGAGAAAAAGTTTCTTTGTCTTCTCTTCTTTCACGATCTCCGAAGGAGTACCATAGTTAAGGATCTTTCCTTTATGAATAATATAGACCTGATCGGTAATATCAAATGTATCCATAACATTATGATCGGTAATAATGATCCCGATCCCACGCTTTTTTAATTTCAGGACTATTTTCTGGATATCAAGTATGGTTATCGGGTCTATACCTGTAAACGGTTCATCCAGAAATAAGAATTTCGGCTCCATTATCATTGCCCTTGCAATCTCAAGGCGCCTCTTCTCCCCTCCCGATAATTGAAAAGCAAATGAGTTCTGCACATACATCAGGCCGAAATCTTCAAGAAGTTCAAAAGCCTTTTCCCTGGCCGCTTTCGCCCCGACTTTCATTTCCAGGATCTGATAAAGGTTCTTAAAAACCGTCGTTTTAAGAAATACGGAATTCTGCTGCGGGAGATAGATCAGCCCCAACTCCGCTCTTTTATAGGAAGGAACATCATTTATTTTCTGATCATCTAAGAATATTTCACCTGAATCCGGCTTGACTATCCCGGATAACATCAGGAATGTAGTGGTTTTCCCTGCTCCATTCCTTCCCAGCAGCCCGATGATCTGGCCTGATTTGATATCCAGGTTTATCTCATCAACAACCGGAATACCGTTAAATATCTTGGTTAGTCCCTTAGTTGAAAGACTGGTCATTCAGTAATGTTCAAACCTCTGAGACATTCAGCATGAATTCAAGCATTTTTTTAGATCTGTTATCTTCAGGATTCAACTCCACGGATTTCCGGAACATTTCCACAGCCTTGGGAAATTTTCCTGTTCTGAAATATGAGATACCCAGGTGATAAAGAACGGCCTCGTCATCCGGACTTGCCGAGATGACTCTCTCAAAGTATGGAATAGCTTTCTCATACTCACCAACAGAACTGAAATTTACACCGAGGTGGTAATTTGCAATAATAGACTCAGGATTGATCTCTATAAGTTTCTCGAAAGAATCTATCGCTTTCTGCCTTTCGCCTTTATGATAATATGTGATTCCCAGCCAATAATAACCGATAATAAAATCAGGATTAAGTTCAAGGCACTTTTCAAGACTCTCAACAGCCTTACTGATCTTTCCACATCTGTAATAACTGATTCCCAGGTAATAATAAGTATCTGCAAAATCATCTTTAAGCTCTATTGATTTGAGATAATTTTCAATCGAAAGCTCGATCTGCCCCGTATAATAATAGAGGTCCCCCAGATTCTTGAATGCATGAGGATCTTGATCATCAAGTTCAATATACTTAATGTTCGCTTTGATAGCATTCCGGGTTTTCCCCATTCTTCTGCACCGCATCGACTCTTTTTCCCAATAGTGAGGATTTTGCTTGTCATCACCCGGACACCCGCAATTCGGACAGAACTTATACTCAGCTTTCATCTCATTGCTGCAATTATTACATTTTATCATTCTATTCACCTTCCAGTTTAAGATTAAACTCCTCTCCCAACCCGTTCAGTATATCAAACACCTTATTCTGGATACTCAGCTTTTCGCTATTATTCTCATCTGAAATATATTCTTTCTCACCCGCAACATATATCCTATCCTGTCCCTCGGCTTTGTTCGCTCCTTTAAGCATTTCTATATATGCATCCATATTTTTCTTTATCTCATCCGTTCCCATGAATGCTTCCGGATTTATCACGCCAATGAAATGCGCTACTTCAGGTGGTTCTCCCTTTTTTCCATAAACATCCTTACCGAAAGCTCCTGATGAAAGGACACCGGAGAATATATCAACTATGGCTCCAAGTCCGTAGCCTTTATGGCCGCCGGTCAACTCTGTTCCACCTCCGAGTGGAAGTAGTCCACCCCCTTTGCGATTTAACAGGTTATCCAACACCTTCAGGGAATCTTTAGTCGGAATTCCATTCTCATCTGTAGCCCATGAGTCCGGCATCGGTTCCTCTTTCCTGGAGAAGACTTCAAGTTTCCCTCTGGGAACGGTTGATGTTGCCATATCAAGTAAAAAAGGTTTTTGTTTTTCAGCCGGGATCCCTATCGATATCGGATTCGTTCCAACTACCGCATCTTTGGCAAATGTGGGTACCACCAGGGGGGCTGAATTAGTCAGAGATATACCAATCAGATCTTCTTCAAGAGCCATGAGCGTATAATACCCGGCGATCCCGTAATGATTTGAATTTCTGATAGATGCAAAACACATCATATTTGTTTTTGCCTTCTCAATACACTTTTTCATTGCATTGTAGGTGATCGGCTGACCCATACCTCCACCGCCGTCTATAACAAGTGAAACGGGGGTCTCTTTTATGGTTTTCACATCCGGCGACAGTTTTATTATGCCACTCTTTACTCCATCCACATACCTCTTCAGCCTGGCAACGCCATGTGATTCGATGCCCCTTCTGTCTGCAGACAGAAGTACAGATGCAGTTATCTTCGAATCTGCTTCATTCAGACCACTATTTTTAAGTATATTGATCGTAAAATCTTCCAACTCTTTTGTTTTTACATAAATTCTTTGTTTCATAATAACTCCTTTTTTTAAAGATTTGCTATTATTGCATTTCCGAATTCAGACGCTTTTACCGGTGTGACATTTTCAAGCTGTCTTGCAAGGTCATAAGTTACCTTCTTCTGCAGGATCGTTTTTTCGAGTGCTTTCCTGATCAATTCTGCAGCCTCATTCCACTTCATATGATCAAGCATCATTACACCCGAAAGTAGAAGAGAACTTGGGTTTA
>JAGLQR010000298.1 GCA_023136725.1 Candidatus Aminicenantota bacterium | reverse complement strand
TTCACCGGTTTCAGAGTAAACTCGGGGGAATATAAATTAATGGGACTGGCACCTTATGGTGAACCTGTCTACACCAGGGAGATCCTTGAAAATCTTGTTGATGTTAAAGATGATGGCTCATTCAGATTAAACATGGATTATTTCAATTATCATATCGGCCTGACCATGACCAATAAGAAGTTTAATAAACTTTTCAATGCCTCTCCGAGAAGTCCGGAAACCCCGGTTAGAAAACTTGATATGGATATGGCGGCTTCGGTACAGGCTGTATTGGAAGAGATAGTTGAAAAAATTGTCCGCCACATGAAGAAAGAACACGGTGGTGATAACCTGACCCTTGCAGGGGGCGTTGCACTTAATTGTGTAGCAAATGGAAAGATACTGAAAAAACAAATATTCAAAAATATATGGATCCAACCTGCTTCCGGAGATGCTGGTGGTGCCCTTGGAGCAGCACTATACTCATGGCACAACAACCTTGGCAACAAGAGAGTTCCTGAAAAAAAATCTGATTCACAAAACGGATCATTTCTCGGTTCTGAATACTCTGAAAAAGAGATTAAAAACTTTCTGGACAAGAATAATATTAAATATGAAAATTTTGAGGGTACTAAGGTATTCTCGAAAATATCTGAACTGCTTGACAACAATAAAGTTATCGGGATCTTTAACGGAAGGATGGAATACGGCCCGAGAGCATTAGGACATAGAAGCATTATAGGAGATGCACGATCAGTTGACATGCAGACGACCATGAACGTCAAGATCAAATTCAGAGAATCATTCAGACCTTTCGCACCCTCGATTCTGGAAGATTATGTGGATGAGTATTTTGATTTCGATCACAGTTCTCCCTATATGCTGCTTGTTTATGATGTACTTAAAAAAAGAAGAAAAAAAGAAAAGGATTCCGGAATAAACATGACAGGACTTGATAAGATAAATATTATAAGATCGGATGTTCCCGCTATCACCCATGTAGATTATTCAGCCAGAGTGCATTCGGTCAGGAAAGATATTAATCCCTTCTACTATGATCTGATAAACGCATTCAATAAGAGGACCGGATGTCCGGTTATTATTAACACTTCATTCAATATCAGGGGAGAACCCATTGTTAATTCTCCTGAAGACGCATTCAGAGTATTTAAAAATACAGATATGGATTATCTTCTGCTTGATCATTTTCTAATTACAAAAGAAGAAAAGGACAGACAGAATATAGATTATGAGTGGATAAAAAAATTTCCGTTGGATTAATATGGACAAAAAAAAATTAAATACAATTATTTTCTTTTCAATATTATACTGGCTTCTCACCTATATCTTTGTCTTTAAGAAAGGATTGATTTTCAGTAAAATATCAGTTCTTCACATAGTTGTTTTAGTCGGGATAAATCTACTATTTGTTGTTTTTGCAAGAGTTTTAATTCCCCTGTTCGATCTGATCTTAAAACTTACCGGAAAGATCGGTTCACTGATATTCGGAACAATTACAACAATTGTATTCTTTTTCATCCTTACTCCAATATCATTATTCAGAAGAGCTACGGGTAAAAAAATGTTGAAATTAGGATTTGAGAAAGAATCAGAATCATACTATGAAGAGTGGGAAGAATCTTCAGATTTTACAAAGCAGTATTAGGAGAACCACATGAAACTGGAAATCATTAAAGAGATTTTCGAATTTCTGATAAAGAAAAAAAAATTCTGGCTTATTCCCATTATAATTATTTTATTACTGATAGGAATTATAATCGTTATTACTGAAGGAACTGCTATAGCTCCATTTATTTACACTTTGTTCTGATATTATGAAAAAGACCGCCCTTAAACTAATCGGGATCCTGATAGGAATATTTATAGGACTTCTTTTTGCGGAGATTGCCAGCAGGATATATTTTTCAAGCAAGGATTATACTCCGGTTGGAAAGTATCAGGGGTTAGGTAAAACCAGAGAAATTACTGTTTCCATAGAAAAAGAAAAGGATATGATCAGGATCGCTTTTTCCGGTGATTCATACACATACGGATTTGGAGTTGAAGAGAATGATACTTTTCCTGAAATATTGGAAAAAAGAATAAATGATGAAAATGAAACTAAGGTGGAATGCCTGAATTTCGGGCACAGAGGTGCCAATGTTTCTAAAGAATTAAAAATACTTAATAAAAAAATACTTAGCTATTCCCCCGATATAATCGTTCACGGTTTCGTAATGAACGACTTTACACATCCTAAACTGCAGAAAAAAAATTATGAATTTTATAAGAATGATAAGATAAAATACAGGCCGTTTAGAAACTTTGAGAAATATTCGAGGTTTTTATACTTTCTGGACCAGACAATTTTCACATTGTTCGGAAAATCCGGAAAAGCTCAGATTTCAAACCTTAATGATCTGTATGACCCTGAAAAGAACCCACATTTTGATATAATGAAGAAATCACTTGAAGATTTAGTGAAAACCATATCCTCCTACAATGGCATTGTAGCATTTTTCCCCCATTTTATTAAAAATGAATCGGAGTATGATTTTTATAAAAAATCTATTAGGATAGTCAGTTCTCTTTGTGAAAAGTATGAAGTGGAATTTATTGAACTTCTCCCAGTATTTTCTCACAAGCCTTATTTCAAATGGTGGATACATCCGCACGATCACCATCCAAATAAAGAAGCTCATGAGATCATTGCGGAAACTTTGATGAAGAGGATAGGAAAAAAGATCGGAGAGTCAGGGATTACACCCTAATTCATCATTAGGGTGCCTTCGGTTCCTTCACTTTGTTCAGTCATGATGATCCGCTTTGAGGCGGATCGTTCAAACCCCGGAACAGGGTTCATTCAGGATTACACAATCTTTTTTATCCTC
>JAGLQR010000297.1 GCA_023136725.1 Candidatus Aminicenantota bacterium | reverse complement strand
TAATAATGAAGGTACTTTTATTGATTTTACAGATATAACCGGTAAAGAGTCTGATCTCTCTATAGTTGTTTCAATAATCAATTTCCCCGGTAAGACACTTTTTATTAAACTCAATGGGGACAAAAAGGTTGTTAAAAATAATATTGATAAAATTTTTAAATTATCCAAATCAATAGAATCAGGAGAATAATGTTAAACGATCTGAAAAAACATAATATAATCAAATTCAGCTATTCACTTAAACTTACCGTTGCCTGTCTTATATTTCTGGCAATATTGACGACCTGGGGAACAATTTACCAGGCTGATAATGGGCTTTATGCTGCAAAAGCAAAGTTTTTCACATCCTGGTTCTTCCTGGCCGGTGGATTTATTCCATTGCCGGGTGCAGGACTGGTTCTTTCAGTCCTGTTTGTAAACCTTATCAGCTCGATGATATTCAGGATCGGATTAAGACTTAAGAATATCGGAAATATTCTTACCCACCTCGGAATACTAATCCTCTTACTAGGAGGATTCTTCACATTCTTTTTTTCTGAAGAAAGTGTTTTGATGCTTAAAGAGGGGGAAAAAAGCTCCTGGTCTAATTCTTATCATGCCTGGGAACTTTCGGTATGGAAAGATGCCCGGGGTGTCAGGCATTTTTCAAGCATTAGCCTAGGTGATCTTGGAAAAGATGAAAAAATCAATTTCCCGGACTTCGCGATCGCAATAAGAGTAAAAAAAGTATTCAGGAATTCCTCTGCATTCAGGAACCGTGAAAAGTCTTCAAATAATGATATACTAAACTCTTCCGGTATTATTTCAATTGATGAGAAGGAGACTGAGCCGGAACCAGAAGCAAATATACCCGGCCTCGTACTTTTTTCTGAAGATCTCAGGAAAGATATATTACTTTACGGAGGTGAAAATATACCTACTTCCGCAGAGATCAAAGGTGATATTTACAACTTCTCGCTCAGAAAATTAAGAAAAAAACTACCGATTGAATTGGGACTTCTAGATTTCAGAATAAAAAAATATCCCGGTTCAGAAATTGTAAAAAGCTATGAGAGTACTGTTGAGATCAGGCATGATGATCTCAAAAGAGAAGTTATAATCTCGATGAACAAACCTTTCAGGTATAAAGACTATACATTTTTCCAGTCCCGTTACCAGATCACTCCGGCAGGAGTTGAATATTCGATATTCGCAGTAGTAAAAAATTCAGGAAGGCTGTTACCATATATATCAAGCATAGCGGTTTTCATTGGTATGCTTATACATTTTATTGTTATGCTTTTCAGAAGAAAAAAAGAAAACAGCTCATTACAAAAAGGGAATTAACATGAAATTCAACCTGAAAATATTAATATTTATTGTAATTTTTACTTTGGTATCCTCCTCTTTGATATCTGATTCTTCTGTATCACTTGATGAATTTAAAAAGATCATTATCCTTGAAGATGGCAGGAAAAAACCTATCGACACTTTTGCACAAAATATCCTGAAACAATTTTCAGGGAAAGGCAAATTTGATAAAGCCCCGGCAGTGATCTGGTTAGCAAGATTGCTCTTCACTCCGGATAAAAGTTATGATGATATGGTTTTTCTTGTAAACAATCCTGAGGTTCTTAGTTCTATCGGATCCTATACCGGAAAAGGACGAGGTAGATATAGTTACAGACAACTATCTGATAAAATCTCGAAATTACGAGAACTTGCCATATCGGCTTCGAGAATAGAAAATTCAAAAAGAAGTATAGTCGAGAGTGAAATAATTGTCCTTTACAACAAGATATATGTTTATCACAAACTTGCCGGTGCTTTCCAATTCTGCTTTCCCAGTACTGATTTTGAAAATAATTCATTTCTTAATTACCTCTCAAAGATCAAAGATATTAAGGATATAAAGGCGAAGAAAATTGAATCTCTCTCTGAATCTGAAAGGGAAATTCTTCACATCTCACATAAAATGGATCAATGGTCGGGCTATTATCAGGATCAGCAATTGGACATTTTGCCTAACCTGAGTTCCGGTGAGGAGAAGTGGGAAAGCCCCTGGGACTCTGTAAACAGATCGTTCAAGTTTGATGAACCGCCTGCAACCTCTGTATTACTGATCAATAAAATGGTCTCTTCATTCAGAAATAACGATCAGGTCGGATTTGATTCTAATGTTAAGGAATTCAACAACTTTGTTATGCATGAATCAAAACATATCGCTGACCCCGGAAGAATAAAAATGGAGATCATGTATAACAGGATAGATCCATTTTATAAATCAGAATTCTTTTATGGATTTTCTCTCCTCTTCCTTCTTCTCTCATATATTAAATTCAGGAAGTTGTTTTATTATTCCAGTTATTTCCTGCTTATACTCGGGCTTCTTCCTCATACCTATGGGATGATAGCAAGAATGATAATCCGGAACAGGCCCCCGGTTACTAATCTTTTCGAAACATTTGTGTTT
This sequence comes from Candidatus Aminicenantota bacterium, assembly GCA_023136725.1. Lineage (GTDB taxonomy): Bacteria > Acidobacteriota > Aminicenantia > UBA2199 > UBA2199 > UBA647. The sequence goes on along the minus strand of JAGLQR010000297.1, from coordinate 437 downwards.
GCAGCATGGATAACTGCTTTGCTGGGGCTGGCTCTTGAATTATTTAAAAAGAAAAACATAGGAATACTTACCGGAAGTCTTTCAGGACTTGTTCTTCTTATCATTTCAGGCAGATATGCGCTTGAAGGTGACACAATGGGAATGCTGGTTGCCGTTCTTGATTCAAATTTCTGGCTTGCCACCCATGTCATAACTATAACAATCGGATATGGGGGAGTTGTGATCTCCGGTGTTCTCGGACACTTGTATATACTCCAGGCTATGTTCAAAAAAAGTAAGAAGAAAGAAACTCTTAAAGACACTTACCAATCGGTATATGCGACTCAGGCCTTCGGCCTTATTTTTACATTTATCGGCACCGTTCTCGGAGGAATATGGGCAGATCAGTCATGGGGAAGATTCTGGGGCTGGGACCCGAAAGAGAATGGAGCTTTACT
>JAGLQR010000296.1 GCA_023136725.1 Candidatus Aminicenantota bacterium | reverse complement strand
AACGGGATTCTTGATATTTAAGCGCAGATATTGTTTAATTCTTATGAGGTGAGCAAATGGAATGGTTTTCCGGATTATCCCCGATAATACAGGCTTTAGTTGCAACATGTTTTACATGGTTCATGACAGCGCTTGGCGCCGGGGTTGTTTTCCTTTTTAAGAATTTTAATAAGAAGGCCATGGACGGTATGCTTGGTTTTGCTGCCGGGGTTATGATAGCTGCGAGTTACTGGTCTTTGCTGGCACCTTCGATCGAAATGGCAGAAGAGATGAATATGGTGCCATGGGTACCTGCAGCAGTCGGATTTGTCTTTGGTGGTGCTTTCCTCTGGAGCGTAGATAAGATCCTTCCACATCTTCATCTCGGATTTCCGATGGAGGAGGCGGAAGGGATCAAAACAGGGTGGCGAAGGACCATTCTTCTTGTCCTGTCGATCACTCTCCATAATATTCCTGAAGGCCTTGCAGTCGGGGTTGCATTCGGTGCTCTCGGTGCAGATTTATCAGCGGTTTCGCTTGCCGGTGCGATCGCACTTGCGTTTGGAATAGGTATCCAGAACTTTCCGGAAGGGGCCGCGGTTTCGGTTCCCCTGCATAGAGAGGGATTAAGTAAGGCCAAAAGTTTTTATTACGGTCAGTTATCCGGTGTTGTTGAGCCTATTGCAGGAGTGATCGGTGCAGCTTCAGTTCTCCTGATCAGGCCGATCCTCCCATATGCTCTCGCTTTTGCTGCCGGCGCTATGATATTTGTAGTAGTTGAGGAGCTGATCCCCGAATCGCAAATGGGTAAAAATACCGATATTGCAACTATCGGAGTGATAATAGGATTTACTATTATGATGACCCTGGATGTAGCCCTGGGGTGAGTTGGATTGCTATTTTCAATTTCTCTCTTTTCTATAATTCTTACTTGACAAAGATCGTTAAAGTAATACAATAATACTTCACAAAAGGAGGTTCTGTATGCCTGCTAAAGGTTATGTCGAAATACTGGTTGACACATGTAAAGGGTGCGGCCTCTGTGTTGCTAATTGCCCTACTCAGTGTCTTGCGTTAAAACAGGACGATACGAATGTGTACGGTTATCATTATTCCTATATGTCAGAGCCTGAAAAATGTATTGCATGTATGAATTGTGCCGTTATGTGTCCTGATTCTGTTATAACTGTCTATAAGAAAAAAAGTTAGTTTCTGAATGGAGGAAAAATTGGGTGAAATAAGATTTATGAAAGGAAACGAGGCTCTTGCGGAAGCCGCTATCAGAGCCGGGATGCAGGGATATTTCGGGTATCCGATCACGCCCCAGTCCGAAGTCATTGAATATCTTGCTGCCGAAGAGCCTAATCATGATTATACTCTAATTCAGGCTGAGAGTGAGGTCGCATCAATAAATATGGTATATGGAGGAGCTGCAGCCGGAGCCAGAGTTATGACCACAACATCTTCTCCGGGATATTCGCTGATGCAGGAAGGTGTTTCATATATTGCATGTGCAGAATTGCCTTGTGTAGTTGCAAATGTAGCAAGGGGGGGGCCGGGCCTTGGTACAATTCAGGCTGGGCAGGGAGATTATTTCCAGGCTGTTAAAGGCGGCGGTCATGGTGATTACAGACAGATAGTCCTGGCGCCGAACTCTGTACAGGAGATGGTAGATCATACTATCCTTGCATTTGATCTCGCAGATAAATACAGAACTCCGGTACTTATACTTTCGGATGGGGCTATCGGCCAGATGATGGAAAAAGTCGAACTTCCTGAGCCGATCCCTTATAAACCGGACAAGCCATGGGCTACAACAGGAAAAACTCCTGACAGAGAAAGAAATTATATAACTTCTTTATATATCCAGTCTGATGATATGGAAAGAAAGAATATACACCTTCAGAAAAAGTTTAAAAAAATTGAAGAGAATGAAGTCAGGTATGAAGAGTATATGATCGAAGATGCTGAGCTGATAATAACTGCTTACGGTGTTACCTCAAGAACCTCAAAGAAGATAGTAGATCTTGCCAGGGAATCCGGTATCAAACTGGGACTTCACAGACCCATAACGCTATGGCCATTCCCTTCCGAAAGGATTAGTGAGCTTGCGAATAATGACAAGGTTAAAGCTTTCTTTTCGATAGAGATGAGTGCAGGACAGATGGTTGAGGATGTGAAATTGTCTGTTAACGGTGTTAAACCCACTTTTTTTTATGGGAGGACCGGTGGTATCATTCCGGCACCTGAAGAAGTTATTGAGTTTATCCAGAAAAAGGCCGGAGAATTATAAGGAGATATAAATGAGAGAAGGATATGAGGTAATATATCAAAAGCCAAAGACCCTTACAGATAATAAAATGCACTATTGTCCGGGTTGTATTCACGGCACTATGCATAAAATATTTATGGAATTAATTGAGGAGATGGATCTCCAGGATAAGACTGTCGGCGTTTGTCCGGTAGGATGTTCTGTATTTGCATATGACTATATGGATGTTGATATGCAGGAAGCTGCCCATGGAAGAGCAGCAGCTGTTGCGACTGCAATAAAGAGGATGCTTCCCGACAGAATAGTATTTTCATATCAGGGAGATGGTGATCTCGCTGCTATCGGTACAGCCGAGACGCTCCATGCATGTAACAGAGGTGAGAATTTTCTATTCATTTTTATTAACAATGGTATTTACGGGATGACCGGAGGCCAGATGGCCCCGACAACTTTAGAAGGACAAAAAACGACCACAAGTCCATTTGGAAGAGATAAAAAGAATTCAGGATCTCCTTTGAAAATGACAGAGATCGTATCACAGTTTGATGGAGTTGCTTATGCCGCAAGGGTAAGCGGTAACACACCAGCAAATGTCAGAAAGGCCAAACGGGTATTCAAAAAGGCCCTTGAGATCCAGCAGCAGAACATTGG
>JAGLQR010000295.1 GCA_023136725.1 Candidatus Aminicenantota bacterium | reverse complement strand
ATAAGGATCTGCCCGCCATCAACTACAATATTTCCGGGCTTATTGATCTCAGCCAACTCTACAACATTTTCACCTCCGGAAACAAATGGTGACAGCAGAGTTATAGCGAATAAAATCATCAGATATTTTTTCATAAAATCCTCCCTTCAATATAACTAACGTACAGGAAAGAAATTTGTTTAGATCAGATCGAATTTTCTACTATTTTCACCTTCAGGCGGGAGAGATATTCCGTTATCTTTATATCCTTGGGACATGCTTCCATACAATTGAAAATAGTATGACATCTCCATATTCCATTTTTGTCATTTACTATATCGATCCTCTCGTTTGCCCCGTCATCCCTGGAATCAAAGACGAACCTGTAAGCTTTAAGCAGAGCTGCGGGTCCGAGATAATCTTCATTTCCCCACAGACTCGGGCAGGATGAGGTACAAGCTCCACAGAGAATACAGGTTACCGACTCTCTTATATATTCGAATTCATCCGGGGACTGCGTGAATTCCTTGTCCGGAAGTGGTTTATCTACAACCAGATACGGTTTGACCTTTTTAAGTTTCTCAAAAAAGAGGTCCATATCAACTACCAGATCCTTAAGGATAGAAAATCCGGGAAGCGGTTCGATCTTTATCTTCCCTTTGAACTTGTGAATTGGGGTCTCGCATGCAAGGATATTCTGGCCGTTAACTTTCATTGCACAGGAACCGCATATTCCACTCCTGCAAGATCTCCGGTATGCAAGTGAACCATCTGTCTTCCAGTGGATATCATTCAGGACATCGAGGATTGTGGAATCAGAATCAAATTCACCGGTATAGTCAACCCAATGCGGTTTTTTATCGTTTGCTGGATCATATCTTAAAATTTTTATTACTCTTTTCTCTTTTGACATCTGATAGCTCCTTAATATTTTCTTTCAAGCGGCGGGAATCTGTCCATGTAAATGATCGCTTTTCTCGTATGGTCAAGTTTTACACCCTTTGCTGTTTTCCATGCAAAAGTATGCTTCATCCACTTTTTATCATCACGTTTCGGATGATCTGTCCTGTAGTGGGCACCTCTCGATTCTTTTCTGGCGATCGCACCTTCGATCATAACTTCTGAAAAGCTCAAAAGGTTCCCGACCTCGAATGCCTCGAAAAGGTCCATATTGTAAGCATCACCCTTATCATCAATTGTAACCTTTTTATATCTTGCCTGAAGTTCTTTAATTGTCTTCATGAGTTTCTTCATATCCTTCTCGTTCCTGTAAACTCCGGCATGTTTCGTCATGCTCTCCTGAAGTTCTTCTCTCAGAACTGAATGGCGCTCCTTCCCCTTTCCTTCCATTAATGCTGATATTTTTCCTCTGGCATTATCAGTCGAATTTGCAGGGAGATTCTCCAGCCCGTTATTTTTCACGAATTCAGACATCGATATTCCTGCAACTCTTCCGAATGTAGCTGCTTCCTGCAGTGAATTTGTTCCGAGCCTGTTTGCACCATGAAGAGAATGGCAGGCAGTTTCACCTGCGGTATATAAGCCGACAACAATGTCACCTTTCGGGTTTTTCAAAACTTCGGTCCTGATATTTGCAGGAATTCCACCCATAGAATAGTGTGCCGTAGGCTGAATGGGAACCGGCTCTTTGATCATATCAACTTTAAGATAGTTAATAGCAAGATCTCTTACCTGAGGAAGTCTCTTCATGATCAACTCTTCACCGAGATGCCTCATGTCAAGGTAAACATAATCCTCTCCATTTCCACCACGTCCCTCGTTTATTTCTGTCTGTTCAGATCTGGAGACAACATCTCTCGGTGCAAGCTCCATCTTGTCTTTTGCATATCTCTCCATGAACCTTTCACCTTTGCCATTTGTCAGGTAGCCGCCTTCTCCACGGCAAGCCTCAGACATCAGTATCCCGTGCTTAAAAAGACCTGTGGGATGGAATTGAACAAACTCCATATCTTCAAGGGGCAGTCCGTTCTCAAGAATCAGGCCAAGGCTGTCTCCTGTGTTGGCATGGGCGTTGGAAGATACTTTAAAAGCCCTTCCATATCCTCCTGTAGCAAGAAGGACAGCTTTTGCATGGAAGGTATGAAGCCCGCCATTTCTGATATCCCACGCAACAACCCCTCTTGCAATATTCTTTTCTATTAAAAGTGAGAAGACCTGAAACTCACTATAAAAATGCACATTATATTTGAGACATTGTTCATACAGGGTATGAAGAAGCACATGCCCGGTTATATCAGCTGAAAAACATGCCCTCGGTCTCTGATGACCTCCGAAAGGCCTCTGATTTATCCTGCCGTCCTCAGTCCTGGAGAAAGGAACACCCATATGTTCAAATTCATAAACAGTTTTTTTCGCCTCACCGACAAAAAATTCGATTATATCCTGATCACCGAGCCAATCGCTCCCTTTTATGGTATCAAACATATGCAATTCTTCAGAATCATCCGTAACATTTGCAAGGGATGCCGCGATCCCTCCCTGAGCCGCACCGGAATGTGACCTTGTCGGATATACTTTTGTGAGAACAGCTACTTCATGTCCATCCCGTGCAAGTTCCAGAGCGGCTCTAAGACCAGCCAGCCCGGCTCCGACAACAATTGCATCCAGCCTGTGATATTTTTTTGCTTCTTCTATGTTCATAATTTCGCTCCAGCTTTAAATATAGTAAGCATCCCGACGAACATCAGGATGACCCCGAGCATTACCAGTAAAGAAAACACAAATATCCTGGTGCCCTTCTTCTTCATATAATCTTCCGCAACCATCCATATCCCGTTGATCCCGTGATACAAAGCTGTTAAAAGGAAGAGAAATTGTATCAGATTGAACCAGGGTGCTTTCATCTTTTCAATTACATCCACATATTTTACTATCCCATGCCCGATAAAATGGTAGGTCACATAATGT
>JAGLQR010000294.1 GCA_023136725.1 Candidatus Aminicenantota bacterium | reverse complement strand
TCCATGTTTATTGGTGATTCGGCAATGAGTGGAGGTTTAACTTCAATGCCGCGTTGAGGAGTAAGTTTCATCTCCCTGAACTTATCAACATCTTTTCCCGATTTCACTCCACACCAGTCTGTGGCGAAGGCCAATTCGGTTGTGGTAAGGTTTATTATAAATTCTCCATTTTTTTTGATCATCTCATATGAGTATCTATTCGGCCTTACTGAAATATAACATCGGGGCGGTTCGGTTGAGATGATCCCTGTCCAGGCAATAGTGATTATGTTATATTCACCATCAATATCACCGCAGGTTATCATTGGCACAGGCAGAGGGTAGATCATTGTACCCCCTTTCCAAATTTCCTTTTTTATTTCACTTTTTAAGGTCATCTCTGACCTGTTTTTTTTATGATATGAAGGCCGAATTTTGTTCTCACAATTCTGCTGATGCTTCCGCTTGATTGTTTTTTTACCGATTCTTCAAATTCTTTAACCATCTGTCCGGGGCCGAACCATCCCAGATCACCACCCTTGCTTTTGCTAGGGCAGGTTGAGAATTCTTTCGCGAGGTCTGAGAATTTTTTTCCATCTTTAAGGTTTTTTATTATTTTATTGGCAAGACTGCTGTCTTTTACCAGAATATGGCTTGCTCTCCATTCCATTTTATCTCCTTTTTAAGAATATTTTTGAGTTTTTTGGCAGGTCATTGAATGATACCATTTTATCACCGGTTACGATCCCGCTTCCCGGAACATAATATATTGTATCACTTTTATTGTAATGTTTGCCGGCAATTCCCCATGCTGTTTTTCCTCTGGTGGCACCAAGAAGGAAGGGGCCGTCGTATCCGATTATCATTCTTACACCGGAAGGAAATGAATCCCAGTCCTTGATCTTTGTACCGTCCTTTATTCTCCCGTCGGGTAGAATATAGAATGTCGATCTTTTCTTATACTCTTTCCCTGCATAGCTCCATGCGGTGAAATTACCTGTAATGGTAAGTACAGGCCCCAGTGACTCCTCAATTTTTTCCGGTTGATTCAGGATCACCCTGGTTCCCCGGGGAATATTTCCCCACCCTATCATTGATCCTGCTTTGTTGCCTCTTACTTTCTTTCCGACGGGGAGAATATATATGGTCTCGGGATCATTGTAATCTTCTCCGGCGATATTCCATGCAGTATTATCACGGCTTATGATATTTGAAGCGAGGACTGCTTCTTCGTTCCTCTTCTCCACAATTTTTTCTTCCTGCAGGATCTTCTCCCTTTTTTCCGGGGAGATCTTTACCATTTTGTTGCTGTATTTTGAATAGAATATTTTTCTGGTCTGAAAATCAGAGGTCAGTCGTCTGGCACGTACATCCGGGTCATATGTCCATCTGTCAACAAGTCCTGCTCTTGACCTGTTGAAGTTAAGAGCACACCTTTTTCTCCCTCGGTGATTTTTTTTAAACCACAAATTTGGCTTTCCATAGGAAACCTGGCTGTGGGTCAGGATGTTCTTGTCCGGAATTTTGTAAATGCTCTGAAGTTCTTTCAGGAGGGGTGTCAGGGATTTATATTGCTCAAATGTGATGGTCCCGTAGTGGTATCCTACAAGTTCGATCCCTATTGAATGAGAGCTCAGGTCATTGATGCCGTTCCACATACTCAGTCCGGTATGATCTGCTCTGTATTTATGGTCAAGGGTCCTGTATATTTTCCCGTCTCTCAGAATGGCATAATTGGCATGGCCCCCTTTTGTCCTTCTGCGTCCGACCCTCTTCCCGCCTGAGAGTGTTCTGAGAGTACTTATTCTGCCGGCTTCCGAGGTATGGATTATGACATATTTTGTACTGATCCTTTTCCTCTTTTTGAATTGCCTGTTAAGGTATTTCGTGTAGCTAATGATTTTCAGATCTTTTGATCTTTTTTTTGATAAAAGGATCTCATTCCCAATCGGAAGAATGGATAAGAGCAATAAAATGTGTACTATTTTATATTTAATCAATAATCTCATAGGGCCAGACGGTTGAATGAATAATATATTCCCAAATCATATTATATCAATATTATATTCATGTATCAAACTATCTCTGCAGGAATTCAGGATCAGGTAGAAAAAAAACAAAGAATGCATTATCTTATACTTATATCTCAAGGAGGCATTAATGGGAAAGAGTAACAGCAGGCGTGATTTTTTAAAGAAGGGATTGACCGGTATTACCGTTGCGGCAATAGCACCTTCATTAATTAAAAGTGAAGTGAAGAAAACCATAGAGGGTAAATTAATTTACAGAACCATCGGGAAGACAGGGATGAAGGTCCCGGTAGTCAGTATGGGTGTAATGAATGCTGAGAACCCTAAGCTGGTCGAAGCAGCTCTTGAGAACGGGATGAACTATCTCGATACAGCACATGTTTATCAGCGTGGACGGAACGAACAAATGCTGGGAGAAGTACTGAAGGGAGTAAAGAGGGATTCATACTTCATTGCAACTAAGGTCCCGGGAAATCATGCTGACCGTAAGACCGGGCTCTATACTGACAAAACCGATCCTGCTGATTTCCTGAAGAAGTTTGAAATAAGTTTAAACAGGCTTGGTCTGGACTATGTTGATGTCCTGTTCCTCCATAGTGTGAAAAGGAAAGAATCTGTGACGTTCAAGCCGTTAATGTCTCTTATGCAGAAACTCAAAAAAGAGGGGAAGACAAAATTTATTGGTGTTTCCACACATAGGAATGAACCGGAAGTTATACGGGCTGCAGCTGACAGTAATGTTTATGATATTGTCCTTACTGCTTATAATTTCATGCAATCCAACCTTGCAGAAATGGATAAAGCTATAAATTATGCTGCTGGTAAAGGTGTCGGGATCATAGCGATGAAAACTCAGGCAGGCGTTTATTGGGATAAAGAGAAGTTGCAGCCCATAAACATGAAAGCAGCACT
>JAGLQR010000293.1 GCA_023136725.1 Candidatus Aminicenantota bacterium | reverse complement strand
ATCCCGGAAGTAGTGAAGACCGCATCGGAAAATGCAGAAAAATCCGGTGGAAGCTTTACAATTTCTGATTCAATGGATGAAGCTTTCCGGAATGCTGATATAGTTTATCCGAAGAGCTGGGCTCCATGGTCTACAATGGAGAGAAGGACGGAACTTTTGAAAAAGAGTGATTCAAAGGGGCTGGAGCTGCTGGAAAAAGAGAGCCTGGAGAATAACAGAAAATATATGGATTGGGAGTGTAATTCCGAAAGGATGAAGAGCACGAAGGGTGGAGAAGCATTATATATGCATTGCCTTCCGGCAGATATTTCCGGTGTTTCATGTGAGAATGGTGAAGTTGATGCTGAAGTTTTCGAAAAATACAGGAAAGATACATATATTGAAGCCGGATATAAACCGTACATAATTGCAGCAATGATAATGGCAAATAAATTCAAAGATCCGTCAGAAGTTCTCAATGGATTTATAAAAAGAGGAGCAGACAGAAAGGTAGTGGGATAATGGCAGTCCCCTCTGGGAATAGTTCAGACAGATTCACCCCTCTACCGATCAGCAATTTATATTCCTGGATAAAACATGAGCTGAATGGAGATTCTATTTTCGGCATTCCAAGAGAGTTGTTCTTCCGGCCTTCGATAGATGACAATTTCCGTTCAAGCAGATTCGGCAAATTATTAGAAACTCCGGTAGGGCTTGCCGCAGGGCCCCATACACAATTGGCACAAAATATTATTTCAGGGTGGCTAACCGGAGCCAGGTACATCGAATTAAAAACGATACAGGACCTTGATCAGATCGAGGTTACCAAGCCATGTATCGATATGAGAGAAGAAGGATATAATTGCGAATGGTCACAGGAATTAAATATCGATCAGTCATTTTCAGAATATCTGAAAGCATGGATCCTTATACATTTTCTAAAGCAGGAATTGAACATTGGCAGCAATGAAGAGCAGGGATTTATCTTCAATATGAGCGCCGGCTACGATCTTGCCGGTATCAAAGGGGAAAAAGTGAGTGGATTCCTCAAAAAGATGAGGAATTCTGCAGAACATAAAAATCTTCTTGTTGAAGAGTTATCTGAACAATTCCCGGATATTCGCACATTAAAGATCCCGGATGAAATATCTGATAACATAACCGTATCGACAATGCATGGGACTCCTCCGGAAGAGATCGAAAAGATCGGTAGATATTTCATCGAAGAAGCGGGCCTTAATACAACAATAAAACTTAACCCGACACTTCTGGGTCGGGATAAGGTAAGGGAGATAATTAATAAAAATCTGGGTTACGATGTTGAGATCCCCGATTCAGCATTTGAACACGATATCGAATATAAAGATGCACTTGAACTCGTCAGGAACCTCAATGATATCTCAACTAAGAGGGGATTATTCTTCGGGCTTAAATTGACAAATACACTTGAATGCATCAACCCGGGAGATGTATTCCCGGAAAAAGAGAATATGGCCTACATGAGCGGAAGGGCACTCCATCCGGTTTCAGTCAATATTGCTTCTAAGTTCAGAAATGACATTAAAGATATAGACATATCATTCTCGGCAGGAGCTGATGCCTTTAACATTGCAGATTTACTATCGTGCAACCTGATGCCGGTAACCGTATCTTCTGACATTCTTAAACCGGGCGGCTATGGGAGAATAAAGCAATACATTAAGAAAATTGAAGAAGCCGTTTCCGCTTCCGAAGGCAGTACAATAGAAGAATTTATAAAAAATAAAAGCGGGAACAACAACAATACTCCCGTGAAGGCAGCACTTATTAATATAAACACTTATGCAGAAGAAATTGTAAGTTCAAAAGAATATAAAAAAGATGGTTTTAAGAAAAAAGATACAAAAACTATCAGAAAACTGGATTTGTTCGATTGTATCAAAGCTCCATGCACAGATTCATGCGGAACATCACAGGATGTCCCGGATTATTTATACCTGACCTCAAAAAGAAAATTCAATGAGGCTTTTAAAACCGTGCTCAAAACCAACTCCTTCCCCAATACGACCGGAATGGTTTGTGATCATCAATGCCAGGTGAAATGCACCAGAACCAATTATGATAATCCCTTAAAAATAAGAGAGGTCAAACGATTCCTGGCTGAGAATTACGGGAATAATTTTAAGCAGATCGGGGATTCTGCCCAAAAAGGGATGAAATCCCCGGAGGGTACAGGTACCATTGCAATAATAGGAGCAGGACCTTCAGGTTTATCATGTGCAAGATATCTTTCTGAAGCAGGTTTCCAGGTAAAAATATATGAGAAGGGCAATATTCCGGGGGGGATGATAGAAAAAGTGATCCCTGATTTCAGACAGGGAAGTTATGCTCTGGCCAAGGACATATCAAGGATCACAGATCCAAATATAACAATTCAATATAACAATTATATTGACCCGGAAGAACTGAAAAAGCTGAGTGAAGAGAATGACTATTTGTATATTTCCACCGGAGCCCAGGAAAGTATCAGACTTGAAATAGAGGGGATCGATTCACCGGGTGTTTTAGATCCACTCAAGTTCCTTTCTGAAGTGAAATCAGGAAACAAAGTTGAGATCGGGAAGAAAATTGCAGTGATCGGCGGTGGTAATACAGCGATAGATTCAGCCAGAACCGCATTAAGAGTTGCCGGCAGGGATGCTGAAGTTACAATCCTGTATAGAAGAACAAAAAAAGAGATGCCTGCTGATAGCGCTGAAGTGATCTCTGCACTTGAGGAAGGGGTAAACCTGATAGAGCTTATCGCACCGGAAAAGGTCATCCATGACAGAGAAGAGAGGGCCTCGGGATTGAGGTGTTTTCGGACCCGCCTTGCAGAGCCGGACAGCAAAGGGAGGAGATATCCCGAAAAGATAGATAATTCCGGACTGGACCTCATGTTTGACACGATCATACCGGCAGTGGGCCAGA
>JAGLQR010000292.1 GCA_023136725.1 Candidatus Aminicenantota bacterium | reverse complement strand
GCGGCAAGGACGGCCCTTTAAATTCCTGGGATGCAGACTTCTTTTTACCTGTTCATCTTTACATAAAATAAAAAAATAAAGGGTGGGGGGTTATTTTATCTTCCACCCTTTTTTATTAAATATATCTTCTATCTTTCTGCTTTTATATTCTTTTACAAATTTTTCCCATTTAGTGGAAATATTTTTGAAATAATTTTCTGCTTCCTTCTTTTCAAAGAAGTGTTTCAAAAAAACTTTCTCCCCCTCGAACTCAGGCACCGAATAGAAAAGAAATTTTTCTTTCCCTTTACCTTTTCCTCCTGAGAATTCTACCGGAAAGGGGACATCCTCAAGCAGCTCCATCTCCGCTGGTTTTCTTTCGATTTTCCATTTCTCCCTGAATATTTTTTCCTTTTTCCACCGGTTGAATGAATAGACTGTATAATCCCAATCTGCAAACCTCCTTTTCCCTAGGACAACACCACACGATTCTCCGGTCGGGAGGAGCAGGTCATCTCTTTCAATATTTTCAAACCCGGAATGAGTAAAGTTGAGGAAAGGTTTCCCTCTGAAATATTCCACCTTAAACATATCCCCGGATATCTCAACTTCTTCCGGCCATTTTATTTTTTTTAAATTCGAAATGACCTGTGGAGGAAGGATCTCCCCGAGAGTAACTGTTGAAAATTCAGTATGGAAGTTAAAAAATATATCCAGATCAGGATTATTAAGATCATTCTGGATTTTATTAATAAGATATTTTTCCCAATAAAATTTAAACGGTTTGAAATTATATTTAACCAATCTCTTAACTTCATTATATTTTTGTTCCAACAATGCACTTCTTTCTGATAACCTGTACTTACTCCCGTTTTTATTCCACCATTTCAACACTTCCGGTGCAATACTTTTTCTGATCTCCGGATCTTTCAGGTCCGGGACTGTGCTGAATTGAGATAAACACTTTCCTCCGAACCAGATCGAATTGTAAATTGAGATAATATTTTTTTCTGATCTGACCTCAATTTCTTTCTTATAGCTAAAGGGCTTAAGTTCATCCAGTATTTTGAAAGATATTTCCGATGAAAAAGTTATTAAAGCTATCGTAAACTTCTCTCTCTCTCCGGTGAACCGGTTCTCCCTCTCAACCATTAGATCAAATGGCAATCCTGTAACCATATCCGGGAGAGTTTCGAAGAGGACTGATTTCCTGTCAAGCTGCCTCTCCTCTTCATCCTTGAAATAACTCTTCCCGGTTTTTGTATATACATGGTCAATAAATGAAGAGAGAATACTCCTGTACAAATCCTTATAATTCACTTCTGTTCTATTCATCTGTTTCCGTGAATTTATAAACAATCGGTTCTTCAGTTCTTTATAAATATCTTTAGCAAGGGAAAAGCTTTTAAAATTTATGATCTTTTTAAACTTAGATGCAGAATTCCATAAATAGAGCTGGTTGATAAGGTCTGAAAGCCATAGATCCGAATATGTCCTCTCTCCTGCAAAATCTTTATTAACTATCCCTTTGGCTTCGAGAATAGCTATCAATTTAAGGCCCATATCCATCGTTGCCGGAGTGCTTTTCTGAACCTCGATCAGGAGCCTGGCTCCTCTGGTCGAAACAGGCAGCTCAGCCATCTTCTTCCCGTCTTCTGTTATTTCCCCTTCATCTGTAACTGCTCCGAATATCTTCAGGTTCTCGATAGCTTTATAAATGAGGGTCCTTTTCGGAGAGTGAAAATATGGAAATTCGAGGGGAGAAATTCCCCATTTTATCAACCTTAATACTACAGATTCGAGGTTCAGTCTTCTTATCTCCGGTTCGGGAAATCCTTCCCTCTCCTCTATCGGGATATCGGAGCAGAGAATATATGTCCCATCCTTAACCCTTCCTGCCCTTCCCGCTCTCTGAAGACAATCAGATCTTGATATTTCAACAGGGTATAGCCCCTCAATACCTTTTATATTATGTATTTCTTTTTTTACACCATCATCAATTACCCCATCGATATCATCGATCGTAAGGCTTGTCTGGGCAATATCGGTTGCCACAACCACTTTCGGATTCTTGTAGTGAGCAAATACCTTTGATTGCTCATTTATGGTCAGGCCGGAATGTAAAGGAAGAATAACAGCATTCATCTCATCTTCATCAAGGGTTCTTTTTAAAAGGTCTATGAATTCACTGATCTCACCCTTGCCGGGAAGAAAAACAAGAACATTTTTTCCTGCTTCAACCATCTGAACAGTATCCGAAAGGAGAAAGTGAGAACTGTTATTATGAATGGCTACGGGAAATCCCCTCCCGGGGACAGATATGACAGGAGCATTATCGAAATATTTTGAAAGTTTATCAGCCTGGAGGGTCGCACTCATTATTACTACCCTTTTGTTCCTCTTTTTATAGAAACCATTAACAAGTCTTTTTTTAACTATTCCGATAAGAACTTCCTGATTAAGGTTCCACTCATGGATCTCATCAAGGAGCAGCACATCGTAATCCAGTTTCCCCCTGATCTCATTGATCATCTGAACACCATCGGTAAGATAGAGAAGAGAAGTTTTTTTCGATTTTTTCTTTTCGAACCCTGTCTGGAAACCGATCTCCTCTCCCCACTTTGTCCCTGTGTATCCGGAAAGAAAATATGAAAGTGATCTGGCTGCTATCCTTCTCGGCTGGGTTATGTTTACTTTCATTCCCCTTTCATGGAGCCAGAGGGGAACTCTCGTCGATTTTCCTGCGCCTGTCTCGGCTGTCAGGATAGTTATTATATTTTTTTTGATACTTTCTTCGATCTCAGATCGAAAATCATCGACCGGGAGGATAGGTGCATCTTCATTCATCCTCGTCTATCCCCTTTAACTCTTTTTTTGTCTTCTTCCAGTATTCGATCCTCTCCCTTATCTTCTTCTCAAATCCCATCATGTTCGGTTCGAAGAATCCTGAC
>JAGLQR010000291.1 GCA_023136725.1 Candidatus Aminicenantota bacterium | reverse complement strand
TTCTTCACAACAAAAGAGAAGGGCGAGGGTCTCGGCCTGGCAATATCTCTTAAGTTGATGACCAGAATGGGAGGCACGATCAAGGTGGAAATACCTGAGAACAAAATTGGAGCAAAGTTTATTATATATGTAAGAAACAAAATTAAATCTAATGGTTGAAAAACAAAAAATTATGGTCCCGATCCTCATTGCCGAGGATGACAGCCTCCTATCCGACAGCATAACAGAATTTCTTGAGGATAATAATTACAAAGTTTATAGTGCTGACAATTGTACCGATGCAATAAAAATTCTTGATAAATTCACTATTAATATCGCACTTATTGACAGGAAACTCAAAAATTCTGAAGGTATTGAGATACTCGATTATATTATTCATCAGGGCCTCAAAACAAAGATGATCCTGATGACCGCATACGGACAGGACCATACTATTAAAGAGAATATAAGAAAGGGAACATTCGATTTTCTTGAAAAACCTTTCAAGCTGGAAACATTGCTTAAAAGGGTGGAGAATGCAGTACGGATGTACGAACTTGAATATTCCGATGAAGCTGCGGAAGTATACGGGAGATCAACTTCCATTATCATTGGAGACAGTGACGAAATAAATACTGTAAGAAAGATGATATCAATGGCAGCATCAACTAACAGTCCGGCATTGATACAGGGAGAGACCGGGACCGGGAAAGAATTGATTGCCAGGAATATTCACCTTGAAAGTGACAGAAGCAGAAAACAATTCATAAGTGTAAATTGTGCTTCCATACCGGAAACATTATTTGAATCAGAGTTCTTCGGATATGAGAAAGGTGCTTTTACAGGTGCAATAAGCGGGAAGCCGGGATTGTTTGAAATAGCAAATTTCGGAGTCCTGCATCTTGATGAGATAGGTGAAATGCCTGTGGAATTTCAGGCAAAACTCCTGAGGGCTCTTGAGAGCGGAACATTCATTAAGCTCGGAGGGACAAAGGAAATAAATGTGGATGTAAGAATTATTGCATCTACAAATAAAAATTTGAAAGAAGAAATATCAAAGAAAAGATTCAGAGAAGATCTGTACTTCAGGATAGCTGTTTTCAATATTTTCGTCCCTCCCCTCAGGGAGAGGAAAGAAGATATCCCGCTTATCGCAGAATACTTATGGAGAGACCTGACGATCAGAATGGGAAGAAACAATTTTACCCCTGATATTGATTTTAATGCTCTTAAAGACAGGGAATGGAGAGGAAACATCAGAGAGCTCAGAAATCACCTTGAGAATAGTATAATATATTCAGAGTTTGATGCCCCTGTTTTTACATATCCATCCGGAATAAAAGATGGGCCGGAACCGAAAGAACAGGCGGCCGGCCTCCTGATCGACGATATTGTAAAAGCACATATCATCAAAATATTGAATAGTACAGGCAATAACAAAACAAAGACCGCAGAAATGGTCGGGATGGGACTTTCCACTTTAAAAAGAAAGCTGAAAAAGTGGAATTGGGACGGCCCTGATGATGGATAGATCGGGAATCAGGCCGGACAATAATCGTCCGGCCCGAATGTAATAAAAAATTTTATTCGTATATTTCGTAAAGTGTATCCTTCAATATGAATTGAATATTTTTTCCCAATGCAAGAAATTGTGCTGAAGAGGGAGTTCTTTTTAACAGAGTAAAATATTCTTCCCCGCCGAACATAATTTTTTTTCTTGAGGAATATTTTTTCAGATGGACATCGGAATCGATCCAGATATTCCCGTTATAATAAACAGCTCTTCCCTGGATATTTTTCATCTGCTGGCCAATTACTACTTTGTCCCCTTTTCCTGATAAAAAGTTCAATCTTTTTTTGCCCTGGCGGATCTCTGTATAATTTTCTGCCATATTCAGGTTCTGGACCTCTTTACTGGCCCTCACACTATACTTTCCGGTTTTTTCTTTCAACGATGCTGACTCTTCAGCACCGTACCTGGAAAAACCTTCGACATCAGCAGCGGATGGAGCAAGGACCTGCTGGACTCTCTCAATTTCCCTTCTTCGCACCAATTTTTTCTCATCCTCAACTATCAGATAACTTGTATAAGGTGTAATGATCCCGTATTTTTTTGCAAGTGCTACAACCTCATCAATTATCTCCTTCTTTTCCCCATTGAGTCTTATCTGATCAAGAAGGAATCCTATTCGTCTGGATGCCCATAGCAGTGGAATGAAATCATCTTTATCAGAAACGGAAGAGAATTCACACACGGCACTGAAAGTTTTAGACCTGCCTGCTATCCTTCCTTTGAGAGTTATTGTTGTATTTCCAGAGCCTGAATATCTCCCTAGAATAGAGATGGATGAACCTCTGAAGAGATCGGGAAGATCACGTGGATATTTTTTACTTACTCTTATCCCCGGGCCGAAGTTCATTTTCAGGTTTGTTAATACAGGTGACTCGATCTTTCTGAAGAATGCGGATATTTTCACTTCAATATCCTCTTTCTCCGAAATATATGATCTGTAAGCATTTGTGAGAGAAGTGATCTTATCAAGCAGATGAGTGTTCAGATCACTGCCTATCCCGAAAGTAAAGATCCTTGTCCCGTCAACATTTTGATCCCTGATCATTCCAATGATCTTGTCCTCATTTGTTTCACCGATCGTCGGTTTTCCATCGGTTATAAAAACTATTATATAGGGGCGGTTTTTATTTTTTTTCATTTTCAACGCCCCGGCCAACGCTTCTTCAACATTAGTCCCGCCGATGGCCCTCAGATCATTAATGAACCTTTTAGCTTTATCCCTGGCACCGGAATTTGCCGGTTTCAGAGAATTGAACAGAGCTTCAGCCTCGGTAGAAAATTTAATGATCTCAAACCGGTCGCCTCTTCTCAGATTGTTTATACAGAATTTAAGTGCTCCCTTTGCCTTTTTAAGTTTTTTACCGGACATACTCCCTGAAATATC
>JAGLQR010000290.1 GCA_023136725.1 Candidatus Aminicenantota bacterium | reverse complement strand
AATTTTTTATCTTTTTTATAAACTTTTTAGCAATTTCAACTTTGATCCCCGGCTTGAAATATTGTGGGAATTTGAAATGGATCAAATCGTGAATGGTTATGATAAGTTTATTCTTTAAAAAATATGGGAAGACATAGTGAGGAGAGAAATAATAATAGTCTGGCATTTCCGAAACAGCCTTTGGGATCTCAAAATGTTCTTTTAATGAATAATTGGGCGATCTGACCCTTATCACATCATCCCCGGCCAATTCACCGAACAGATTAGGATTAATAATCTCTTCATTTGAGAAGATAATCTTTGATTCAAAATTTTCAGAGTTTTTGATAGACGGGAAGAGATTTTTTATATACTCTCCAATTCCATAATCATTCAGCTTTCTTGCATCAAGTATTATTTTTTTCATATTTCACTCTCTTAATTGCGGATAAAGTTTCTTTAATACTCAGAGATTTTTCTTTTTTCCCCGAGAGCATGGTGAAACTTAATCTCAAATAATATTTAATGATCAGGTAGCTTTTCAAAAAATTAAATGAGGCTTTATTATTGTGTTTTTTATAATAATACAAATGCCCTTTTTTAATAACCGGAAGGAGGCCGGAGTAAACGGGACCGGTAGATTTTCCGAGGAAATGGATTATTTTGCTTTTCGAGGTTATATGATTCAGATAACCTTTTTCTCTGACTCTCTTCCCCAGATCTGCATCTTCATAATAGAGAAAGAATTTCTCATCAAATCCACTGAGGTTTTTATAAAGAGTTGAATGGATTAAAAAGCATGCTCCGGATATCCAATCTGCATCTTTTTCGAACTTTCCTTTTGAAAATAATAATTCGAGCTTGAAAAATATCACGGAAAAATATTTTGTGAAAAATTCAGTTATAATTCCGGGATCCCTTCCGAAAGATATCTGAGGAGATCCGTCACTATAGTACAGAACAGGGGATAATATTCCGTACTTCGGGTTCTCCTTTATTTCAGATAAAAGGGATTCAATTGAATTTTCCAGGATCTTGGTATCGTTATTAAGGATCAGTATATATTTCCCGTTAGAATTATCTGCTCCAACGTTGTTTGCATATGCAAATCCTTTGTTCTCATTAAGCTCAATGATCTTAACAGCAGGGAATTTTTCTTTAACCGGGATAATAGAGTTATCGATAGAGTGATTATCTATTACAATGATCTCGAAGTTTATGTTCAGATCCTGCTCTAAAACAGATACGATTGTGTCATAAAGGTATTTCCCTGAATTATAATTGACAATAACGATTGAAAGTTCGACTTTATTATTCATTTACAGGTGAATTTATTTATATGATGAAATGTTTTTAATATCAATTCTTCCTTTTGTTTCAGGGAAATTAACAATAGAGCTGTTAATGGAAATGAAAATTGATCTGATCTTCGATATGTCAATATCTTTGTTTTCCGGATCTTTGGAGATCAGAATTAATTTTCTGAAAGGAATATTGATACTTTCCCATTCCGGAGTACTCAGAAAAGAATGTCTGTACCATGACTCCTTGTTCTCACTTCCTGTCCTGATCTCCAACCAGTATCTCATTGTTTCTGAAGATCTTGCCTCAAAAGAGATTCCCTTGAATCCGGAAAGATTAACAGTTTTACGAGCAGCAATTGATACCCAATAATCTTTTTCTCCTGATCTCCTTCTCAAAGCATAATCGAGTGATATGATATCTTCTCCCTTTTCAGATTTTTTATAAGTTATTTTTCCCGATGAATAATTATTGTGTTCAAGTTTAAAAGGATGGGTCTGCTGAAAAACAGGCTGGATGTGGGAGATATCACTTTTTTTTTCGGGACTGGTATCTTCAATGCCGATAAAGAATGGATTAGTAGCAATCCAGGGTAATTTCCTGAATTTCCCTTTATCTGCAAAAATTTCACATCTGTAGGCTCCGGGACCGTTGATACTGATCTCAGCTGTCGACGAGGGCCCAAATCTTTTAATAAAAAATTGTTTACCATTCCTGATGATCCTGACCCGGACAGGAAATTTGAATGGAAGATCGATCCGGAGGGTTCCGTTGAAATCTGAAATTGTCTCTCCCGTTTCATGATCTTTTCCATCTGATGTTCTGTAGACAATATCGAATCCGTTTGCAGGTGAAATAGCTTCTATTACGTTAAAATATTTCCCTTTTTTTATATTGTTAATGATGATATTTGCAGAGCTTAAAGGATCGGCCGAAAGTGATTTGTCTGTTTTCACATATATGTTCAGTATGGAGAACATAGATCTGTATGAAGGAAAGTTGAGTGAGATCCTTTTGGTCAATGGTATCTTTGCATGTGCATCGAGAGCATAGATCCCCATATATTTCCCCTTTTTGTTAAAAGAATCCCATACTGCCAGATTTTTTTCAGGATAATCGAGAGAACTCAATAGAGCGTATTCATGATTCAATATATAACGGAAAGGGAATGCAATAAGCTTCAAAATGCCTATTCTCCTTGCACTGCTGTATGAACTGAGGACCTCGATCCCGGTAAAATCTTTTACATCCCAGTTAGTCCAGGGGATCTTATTATCAAAAGGGTGGGAGATAAAACTGAAACCGTTGTATCTGTTCATATCATTCACAGCTTCCTGAGGTTCTTTCGGGAAACGGTATTTTTCAATATCAAATCCTGCGCAGGCCAGATGTCCGCAATCAAGGGAAAACTCTGATCCTCCTATCAAAAGAACATTGTTATAGAATGAAGTTGATTCCGCACATTCCAGATTTGGTTCTCCATGATCGGTCAGGATCACAAAATCAAGTTTGAGTTCCTCTGCTGCTTCAGTTATCTCTTCTATATCTCCTTTACCGTCGGAAAAATTGGAGTGAACGTGGAATACTCCTTTGATAATATTTTCATTCAGAGGGTTTTCATTTATAAGTTTTTTGTAGGTCAAAGGTGGATATACTATTAA
>JAGLQR010000029.1 GCA_023136725.1 Candidatus Aminicenantota bacterium | reverse complement strand
CATGAAATCCGGGTGAATTGTTCCACCTTATATTCAGGTTGTCTCCCGGTCTTTTTTCACCTCCGTTAGGTGCTATCACTTCAAGGATTTGAGGGGCTCTGTGCCTGTGTATTTTCTCTTTCGGTGCGGGCGGTTTGAATGCTTCCACGTGAATTATCCCTATGTTCGGTTCTTTATTGTTATCAATTTTGAACGGGGCACTGTCTCCGGATACTTTATTGTTTATGGATCTTACTCTGATAATATAGGTTCCCGACATCATATTGTTTATGAGGTGCTTTTTCAAGAGGAATAGTCCCTTAACTGAAGAAGTTGAATCAGTGATGTTGAGTACCTTGATCATCCCGTTTTTTTTGAATAGCCTTATTTTTACAAAATCTTGAACTGTTCCTGCCAAATTCCACCGAATAGTATAGTCCTTCCCCTTATTGATTGTTTCATTCATAGATGGTTTGAAAATCTGTATCCCTGCTGAGGTAATACAGCTTATCCCTAAAATAAAAATGAATAAAAATATGAGTAGTCTTTTCACTTTTTCTCCATTTTCTTAGCTCTTATTTTTACTTGAGCTGGTTTCTATAAGTAAAGTTTATTGAATCTTTGTTCCGTCCGAACAGAAGAACTTCCCGGTTGAAACAGCATATTTGTCATGATGTGGAAGTCTTACGAAATAGGAGGTTTCTATCTTATTATTCTTCTCATTGGATTCAGGAAGTTTAAAATTCCAGTCAATAAAAGCTGTTATTTTTTTTGTTCCGGCTAATGCCCATCCATGTTTCCTTGTTACCCTGAAAGATTTTCCCGGATCAAGTGCCGGGATGGTGTGTTTGGTTACCCCTTTCTGTTTGACATAAAGTCTCAATTCACAGCTTTTTGATTTTACTACTCCGATGTTTTTAACATCAGCATGAATATCAACTCTGCTCCCCACAGCAGGACGTTTTCCGTTCGAAAGACAGACGATAAGGTCAGGCCCTTTGACTGGCATTTTATACTTTGCAAAGTTGTTCTGTCTGTTATTGTCCCCGATCAGATTATCCTTATCAACAACTGCAGACCACATTATATATCCTACCCCTCCAGGTGTTATATCTTTGGTTTTATACATAAACCTGCCGGGATCCAATGGTCCCACATCCCAGGTGTTTGTGTTGGTTGTGCCTATAAATGCCTTCAATTTTGTTGCTTTTGAACTGCCTGCTCCGATATTTTTGACCCTGAACTCAACTAATGCCTTCTGATATATATCAACAGATCCCGGAATTGGGATAATCTTGATTTCCAGATCAGGTTTCGGTATAAAATGAACTTTCCCTTCCAGTGTCCCCACAGGAACAAATGGCTCGGTCTCGGAACAGCTCTTGATAGTAATGGGTGCACTGAAATCAAACTCCTGGTTGTCCGTTGTTTTTACCAACACTGTATACTGGCCAGGCTGAACAGTAGCCGGAATTAGCCAGTTGTAAGCTCCATCATTAATGGCGTCATTCGCAATGTCCATTATTTTTGTGTTTGCCCCGCTGTCGAACAATCTGATCTTTACCAATTGATGATCGTGCGGGGTTTCATGCCACCTTATTTCAAGCTTATTGTTGGAATCATTTATACACCATTGCGAATTTGCAGCGGGAGATGTTACATTTAGAACCCCTGCAAATGATAACCCTGAGATTAACGCTGATAAAATAAACAGTCTTAATAATTTTTTCATTTTTTCCTCCCCTCTAACTCTTTATATTATTAAAAACTATCTGACTTCGAACCACGCTCCTCTTGCAATGATCAGGTTAGGGCATCTGACCGATCTCACAACTATCCTGTAATTTCTGCCTGTCGGGAATGGGTCAAGCCCGTGATCCGGCGGAATTCTCCAGCTCAGGCTCTTATCATGTGTATTAGTGAAAAGAGTCTGATATTCCGTAAATGTACCTCTCTCCCTCTGTTGTTCAAGGATAACATTCACATTACCGTGAAATCCGGGAGAGTTGTTCCATCGGATGCTAAGAGTATCCTCTAACCTTTTTCTTCCACTTCCCGGAGAAGTGACTTCCAGTGTCGGTACTATTATCTGAAAGGAGTTGCTCTCGCCGCTGACAGAGCCGTCTGCAGATGAAACTATAATTTTATAGTTTTCCCTGCTTATAATTGTCCCGGCCCGTTCCAGTGCCCCGACATACCAGAGGAAGTGGCTCGGTGTTGCAGGGACATTTGAACGGATCAGCTGATCCCCTCCTCTTCCGTCCGCTCTCTGAAGATGGACATTTACATTTCCTTCAACCCCTCCGGCTCTCCATCTGATAATTTTCCCGTTCGTAGCAACAAGCCCACCACCCCTGGGTTCTACAACCTCAATATTCAAGTCGGAGGAGATCGTGAAATTGTTGTCACTTTTATCATTTGATCTCGAGAAATCCCCTTTCTCTATTCTGATCTTATAGTCTGATCCGGGAGCCAGATCTGAAGGTACGAACCAGGGCCAGATGTAGCCGCCCCTTGAAGGAACAGGATATAATCTTGAAGGCCCGTATTCCCTTATTGTCCTTCCATTCTTCTGGATCTTTATCCTCGGGGGATTGAAACCGTCAACACATTCCCATCTGATTTCAACCCTGCTTCCTCTTGTCAGTGTTTCACCACCATTTGGATAAACTACTCTGATCACTGGTCCGGAACTCTCCGGGAGCACACGTCTGGTTTCCACGACTGTGCTTTCCGGTAAAGTTATGGTGGGAAGAGTTGTAATGTTGAAGATCTGGCTGTTTTTGGTGACCCTGTTATCCAGAGTTTGAACTCTGACCCTGTATCTACCTGCTGAGAGGGTTCCCGGGATCGGCCATGGATGGTTCTCATCATTAGGGGTGTTAGCAATAATGGCCAAAACTTCAGATGTTCCCGCTTCATTCATAAGATGAATTTTTACTCTGGAATCCATGGTTCCTATCTTTGTCCAACTTATTGTCTTGGTTCTTCCCCGCTCCCACCTACTGGAGGAAGAAGGAGATGTAACGTTAATCGAGGGTATCTCCTCGAGTACCTCTCTCCTGATACTGAATACTCCGCTGTCATCCTCAACCGCATTGTCAACTGTTTTTACTTTAACAATATAATCTCCCGGAGAGATGGTCGATGGAATTGTCCAATCCCGAAAAATCCCATTATTAGCGGTTCTGTCTGCAATTGCCAGGACCCTTATAGTTCCTGTCCTGTCAAACAGCCTTATCTTAACAAATTCATTCATATCCCCTGTTTTGGACCAGGTAATATCGTGGGTGCTACTAATTATCCACTCATTACCTGCTGCCGGTGAAGTTACAGTTATAGATTGTCCAAAGACTATAAAAGATGTAACCATAAAAATTGCAATTAACATTAAACTTCTTTTCATGTTTTTCTCCAGTAATTATAACTTTCTAATATAAGTATATAAATTCTGTCTGTTATATCTCAAATTTTCCTACATTTATTTAAATATATCCATGTATTGAAAGGAGTAAATCAAAAAATTTTGTGATCTCTGAACCGGAGAGCCTTTTTTTCGATGTGAAAAATCGTTATACTGTCTTATGGCAGAAAATAAAAAAATTGCAGGTTACACGTTCGCTATGCTCTCAGCCATCTCCGTCTCCCTCGTTTATATAACTTCGAAGATGATCCAGGCTACAATGGCTACCAATATCTTCCTCTTCTGGTGGTTCGGCCTGGCAAGTATATGGGGAAGTGTTGTCCTTTTAGTAAAAAGGAAAGATATTTTATGCTATATTGGCAAACTTAAAAAATTCAAATATTTTTTTATCTATTTTGTTATTTCGGAAGCTTTTGCGGCATTCATTTTTTTTTATGTGATAAAACAGATAAATCCTGCGGTGGTCTCCTTCTTGGGTAGTATAACACCCCTTGTTGTTGCAGTTATCGCCTATTTTTATATTGATGAGAAGCTATCACCAACCGAAATATTCGGAGGTTTTATATCTGTAAGCGGAGTTGTTCTTATTACTTATGTATCTCCTGATATCGGAATAAAATATACCCTTATGGTCTTATTAATAGTGCTTGTATATTCGTTCAACAATGTACTTATAAAGAAAAAGACTGAAGATGTTCCTCCGATCCTTATTACGCTGGTTAGAATATTTTTTCTTTTCATAACCTATCTTATATATAATTTGTCGATCGGCGGGCTGAGGTTGCCTGAATCTAATGAGTTCGTTTATCTCATTGCCGGTTCTCTTCTTGGCCCAATTTTCGGGATGTTCTTCCTTTTTACTGCACTCAAACATATTAAATCGACTCAGGTGTCATTTATAAAGAACAGCCAGCCTTTCCTTGTTGTTGTTTTTTCCTATATTTTCCTGGGAACCGGAGTCACTATTTCACAACTTGGAGCAGGTTCACTGATCATAATCGGTATCAGTTTAATGATCAGCGACAGACGCCTTGGGATCAGGACTCTCCTTAACAGATTTGTAAAGAATTGATTTATCACTTCCGGTTAACTTAAATCTTATAAAATCATAGAAATATTCAGTTTTTATTCGTTGTCTGTAATTTGATTTATAGAGGAAGTAGTTGTAAAATTGTGTGAATGGGAAAAAGGACTGCAATAATCCATGACTGGCTGAACGGTATGCGCGGAGGGGAAAAAGTCCTTGAAGAATTACTTGACATTTTTCCTGATGCAGATATTTTTACTCTTTTTTTAGAAGAAGATAAAATCTCTGAAAAGATCAGAGGTCATCAGATCAATACATCTTCTTTAAACCGTTCAGGGATGATAAAAAAGAGGTATCGGTATTTTCTCCCCCTGTTCCCGAAATTTATTGAAGATTTTGATCTCGGAGGATATGATCTGATCATAAGCAGTTCTCATTGTGTAGCAAAAGGTGTTATCCCTTATCCATATTCAAAACATATAAGCTATATTCATTCACCCATGAGATATGCCTGGGACCAGTATTATTCATATTTCGGTGAGTTGAAAGGATTAAGGAAAACATTTATCAGGAGCAGGATCTCAGAGTTAAGGAAATGGGATGTCTCCAGCAGTGAAAGGGTTGATCATTTTATTGCAAATTCAAATTTTGTCAAAGAGAGGATAAGAAGATATTACAGAAGAGATTCCGAGGTCATCCATCCTCCTGTTGATACAGATTATTTTACCGTCGGCAACAAAAAAGAGGGAGAACATTTCCTGACCGTTTCAGCACTTGTTCCTTACAAAAGGGTTGATACACTTGTAAAGGCTTTCAGCCGGACAGGAGATAAACTGATAGTTGTAGGGAAGGGTCCTGAAGAGAAAAGGTTGAAAAAACTAGCCGGAAATAATATAGAGTTCAGAAAAGATCTTGCCAATGAGAGCCTTCGGGAACTATACAGGAACAGCCGTGCATTTGTTTATGCAGGGATCGAAGATTTCGGTATAACATTCGCTGAAGCACATAGTTGCGGGATACCTGTTATTTCTTATAATAAGGGCGGGGTTACAGATATTGTAAATAGTGATAACGGGATTCTCTATGACTCCGGAGAATCAACAGGATTGTTAGATGCTGTAGAAGAACTGAAAGGTAAAAAATTCGACAGAGAAAAAATAAGAGAAAGCGCACTCCGTTTTTCCTCCGATAATTTCCGCAAAAAAATAACTGCTTTTATTAAAAAAATATCATGATAAAGAAGAGGCGAGAGCAACTTACATATTTTTATCTTCTCAGTGACATACTTGCTATCGTAGCAAGTTTTGCACTCACCTTTTTCCTCAGATTTTATTCAGGGTTCGTCGGTGTTCCCAAGGGAGTTCCACATTATGGCAAATATTTTCTGGTCCTCCCATTCCTCATAGTAGTGCAGGTCCTCTATTTTTCATATATGGGTTATTACAGGATCAAGCTGAGGAGAAACCGTCTTGACGACCTCTTTCTTGTTTTTTTCAATACAGTTCTTTCTGCAATTGCTATCCTCCTGCTTTTCAGTTATCTGCGAAGCTATGAACATGTTGATTTCCAGGTTTCTCATATTTTTCTTATTCTTTATATACCTTTTTCTGTATTAACAATATTTGGATTTCGTCTTGCCGTATTTTCTATCTTTAAAAAAGCTTTTCTGAAGAATAATGGTATATCCAGAGTGCTTATAGCAGGTACGGGGGATATAGGGAAAATGATGGGGGAAAACCTGGCCAGATATAATCATTTCGGGATAGATGTTGTCGGATACCTTTCTGATAGTGCAGAGGGAGAGAATATTCTGGGAAAGTATGGTGATGTTAAAAAAGTTGTAAAGGCACACGGAATTACCGATCTCTTTATTGCATTATCAATGAAGAATTTCTCAACGATCATGAAATTGATCGAGGAGGGGAATAATCTTCTGATAGATGTAAAGCTTGTTCCTGATATTGTTCACATGTCCTCTCTCGGTTCAGGAATGGAACATATAGAAGGGCTTCCTGTTATAAATCTGGGTGATATTCCATTGAACGGCTGGCGGCTCTTTCTTAAGAATAGTTTTGATCTGATATTTGGTTTGGCAGCATTCTTTATTGCAATAATTCCGATGATAGGAATTAGTGTTCTGATAAAAATATCATCAAAAGGGCCTGTGTTTTACACCCAATCAAGGGTAGGTGTTTCAGGAAAGACTTTTAATATTATTAAGTTCCGGACGATGATACAGAATGCTGAAAAGGATACCGGAGCGATCTGGTCTCCGCGCGATGATAAGAGGGTAACTAAAACAGGCAAGGTCCTGAGAAAATTTTCACTTGATGAACTTCCCCAATTGATTAACGTTATCAAAGGTGAAATGTCTCTGATAGGCCCCAGGCCGGAGCGCCCTGAACTGGTTGAAAAATTCAAGGAAGAGATCCCCAAATATATGCTGAGGCATACGGTAAAACCTGGAATGACAGGTTGGGCCCAGGTGCACGGGCTGAGGGGTAATACTCCTCTTACCAAAAGGATCGAGTTTGATATTTTTTACATACAGAACTGGTCAATGAAGATAGATTTTGAAATACTCTGGCGAACTGTTCTCAAGTTCCAATTCATTGATGCCAACAACTGAAGAACATGAGTGAAAATTTCGGTAAAATAAAGGTGTCTGAAAAATTCCACCCATTTCTGGAGAATCTGAGTGAACAGGCGAAAGATCCGGGCAGGATCCCATTCGTTGGAAGGGAGGAGGAACTTGAAGCTGTTATGGAAACCCTTCTCAGGAAACTAAAGAGTAATCTCCTCCTGGTTGGTAAGCCAGGTGTGGGAAAAACTGCATTGATAACTGAACTTGCAGCCAGAATAAACTCCGGAAATGTTCATCCTTCACTGAAAGATAAAGTGATCTTTGAATTATCAATGAACCGCTTTTTCTATAAAAGCGGGAGTGGTGATCATCTTGTGAAAGAGTTTGAAGGGTTATTCAGTGAATTAATATTGAACAGGGATAAAATTATATTGTTCCTGAATGAGATGGAGATCGAATCAATTGCAGGAAGGGAAGCGAGTGAAAATTCCTCGGGAATACAGAACCTGCTGAAATCTTATTTTATCAACAGGGAAATGAAATTGATAGGAGCGACAACTCCGGATTATTACTACCGGTTCATGAAAAGTGATGATTTTCTTTCTATGAACTTTTCCACAGTTTTTCTTGAGGAACCGGAGCAGAATGATGTACTCGATATTTTGTCCGGAATATCCGAATATTTTGAAAACTACTATTCAATTAAAATAAAAAATAATGTACTTAAGGAAATATTTGAATTGTCCAGCAGGTTTGTACCACACCGGCATTTTCCGGGAAAAGGTGTTGAACTACTCGATTCATCATGCTCAAAAGCATCGGTAAAGGGTGAAAAGGAATTGAAGGTTGGACATATTTATAAAAGCCTCTCGGATATTACAAAACTTCCACCGGAAATAATAAAACTTGATCCAATTAAGCATGCATCAGGAATTCTTTCTTATCTTAAAAAAAGGATAGTCAATCAGAGCCCTGCCCTTGAAGAGGTAGCCAGGATAATAAAATTATCAAGGTTTGAGGCTGATAAAGCGGGGAAAAAAGCTGAAGGAATATTCCTTTTTCTAGGCCCTCCCGGAGTTGGCAAAAGCTATATCGCAAGGGAGATCGCAGAATATCTGTTCGGGAGTAAGGGGAAACTCAGGGTGATAGATCTTTCTGACTATAAAAAACCGGAGGATGTGAAAAAACTCATATCAGGCCGGGAAGGAGAAATGGGACAGCTGATAAAAGAGTTTGAACTTCATCCGTTTTCAGTGATCTATTTTGAGAATATTGATCAGACCCATAATTCGACTCTTACATTTTTAAGGGATATCCTCAGGAAAGGTGAGATTGTAGACCCTTCAGGAAAGAAATATTGTGTTTCCAATAAAATATTCATCTTCAGCCTGACCAGGATCGGCAATGAGGTTTCAACAAGTCAGATCGGATTCGTGAAGGGTGACAAGATATTAAGCCGGTTAATAATTCCACCCAAGATCATTAATGTGCTTGATTGGGTTGACGAGATCATAGAATTTGCTCCACTCGGAAGAGAAAGTCTTGAAAAGATCGCGATTAATGAGATGGAAAATATAGCAGGAGAAATTAAGGATAAATTCCAGAAAACACTGGTGTTTGAGAAAAAAATATCAAAAATCCTCTCAGAAGAAGCTGAGCGTAGGGGTGGATCGGCACATGTGATAGTAGAGTTTGTGGAGAGGGAGATCAGATCGTCTGTTATTGATTATGTTACAAAGAAAATTTCAAGGTCAGATAAGATATATATAAAACTTAAAGAAAATAGGATTGAAATTTCGGATAGCACCAGAAAATGAACAGAAAAATAAAAGCAGTAGTCCTTGCCGCCGGCAAATCTAAAAGGATGAAGTCCGACCGGTCTAAAGTTGTTCATAAAATTCTCGGTAAAGAGATCATAAACTATATTCTGGATTCCCTTTCCGAGACTGGGATAAAGGATGAAGATATTATTGTTGTAGTGGGAGATAATAAAAAAGAAGTAGAGTCAGTAGTAGGGCGGAAAGTGAATTATGTGGTTCAGAAAGAACAATTGGGGACTGCTCATGCTCTGATGGCTGCAGAGGATCACCTGCATGATTTTGATGGTGATCTTCTCGTAACGGTTGGTGATAACCCGTATATTACATCCGTTGAATTTCAGAAAATGATCCGGTATAACAGCGAAAACGGACTTAAATGCACATTGTTGTCTGCCCTGTTTCCATCGGAACCGCCTCCCTATGGCCGGATAATAAGAGATATAAATGGCAAAGTGGGTGCGATAATCGAAGCTCCTGATGCAGATGAGGAGCAAATAAAAATAAAAGAAGTAAATGCAGGAATCTATGTTTTTGATAATATGACGGTTTTCCCTCTTCTCAAGGATATCAGCAGCAATAATGAGAAGAAAGAATTCTATCTTACTGACATCATATTCATACTGAAGAGTGAAGGGCATTTACCTGATGCCGTGATCACTGAAAACTATTTTGCAGCAATCGGAATAAACAACAGGTTGGAACTTGCGGAAGCTCAGGCAAAGTTCAACAGGGATAATATAAGAGATCTGTCTGAAAAATCCGGGGTAACAATACTACAACCTGAAACGGTCACCATTGAGTACGGGGTTGAGATAGGTAAAGATACGATCATTTTTCCCTCGACATATATCGGTTCAGGTACAAAGATCGGAAGTGATTGCAGGATAGGACCTTTTGCATATATCCGTAACATAGTTATAGGCGATGGCGAAGAAGTGTCTCATCAAAAGTTGACCGGATAGATATTAATGAGAATTACCAGCAACTCCCCTGGAAGAATATGCCTCTTTGGTGAACATCAGGATTATATGGCCTTGTCAGTGATCAGTGCAGCTATTAACCTTACGATCAATATTACCGGTACTGTCAGCGCAGGAGATTATATCTCTGTTTCTCTTCCTGACATCGGAAAGAGTGTGAAATTCGATCAGAAAAACATTGTTTATGAAGGTGGGAAAGATTATGTCAGAAGTGTAGTAAAAGTGCTGAAAGAGAGAGGACTGCTTGGGGAAGTTCAGGTTGAAGCGGTTCTGAAAGGCAATATTCCAAGAAGAGCGGGTACCTCCTCTTCATCTGCTCTATCGGTCGCCTGGGCCGGCTTTTTGCTTGCATCCCGCTTTTCTCCTGATGAAATAAACAGCATGAAGAAGCAGATAGCTGAGGCGGCATACTGGGCTGAAGTGGAAGAGTTCGGTGAGAGTGGTGGAAGACAGGATCAGTATGCCTCGGTATTCGGAGGAGTAAACTATTTTACTTTTTTTAATGATATAACGGTGGAGAAACTTGACCCGGATCTCGGTGGGTTTGTATTGGGAGATTCCAAACAGCAAAAAGATACCCAGAAAACTCTTCGGAGAATCAGGAACGGTCAGGAATCAGGACTTGAAGAGTTATCGGAATTCTATAAGTTCAAAAGTAATAAAGATGTTGAATTTGAAAGAGCATCGGAATATTTCGGCAGGATAAGTTCAGGTGTAAGGCCATATCTTGAAGCAGTTTTGGAAAACCATGTTATAACAGAAAAGGCCAGGCTGGAACTTTTGAAAACCCCATTGAACAATGATGAGATCGCTTTACTCATGAACAGGCATCACTCCATTCTAAGGGATAAACTTAGTATTTCCACGGAAAAGATCGAAGAGATGATAAATGGATCACTTGAGGCCGGAGCACTTTCGGCAAAGATAAATGGCTCCGGAGAGGGTGGCTGTATGTT
>JAGLQR010000289.1 GCA_023136725.1 Candidatus Aminicenantota bacterium | reverse complement strand
GAGTTTGTCATAAAATACTTTTGCATACATTCTGGCATGAAGTTCTATTTTATTGAATTTTTTTTTCTTAAGTTCTGATTCCACCTTTTTTATAAGCTCCCTTCCGAGTCCCTTTCCTCTCAATTCTTCTTTTACTGCCATTTGTCTTATTTTGGCAACAGAATTGTCCAATATCCTGACGAGCAGACAAGAGGTCAGTTCTCCATTATTGTCTAAAAGGCCATATCTGAGTTCGTCAACCTCAGCCTCAAGATCTTCTTTTTTGAACTTCAGTCCGAGAGGAGCTCTTAAGACCTCATCTCTGAGTTCTATTTCTTTTTTATAAAGGTCAGATTTATATTTTATTTCTACTAAATTCATTTCCTGCTCAATAATTCTTAATATTATGAATAAAATATTATAGATCACAATCAAGATAACAACAACAAAAAAAATCATTGCAAAATTATTATTATTACTTTACTATTTTTATAACAATGTTTTTTGTATAGAGATGAAAGGATTTCAGGGGGCGGAGAAAAAGTAAAATTATATGCTCTCAATTTACAGATTGTATTAAAGAGTTTTCTAGTGAATAATGTACTTTTATCATTATTAGCAGGAAGCTCTATTATAAATGGTGAAAATATGTCAAATACAATTTTACTTGTAGAAGATAACCCGATGGCAATTGAGTTAATTATAAGTGCTTTTAATGATAAAGAAACAGATAACTCCATCCACATGGTCCAAAGCGGCGAGGAAGCTCTTGACTACCTTTTCGGAAATGACAAATATTCGGCACGAAACTTGTATCCTATCCCCAGTATAGTTTTATTGGATCTGAAAATGTCTGGGATTGATGGATTTGATGTGTTGGAAAAGATAAAAAATACACCTATACTCAAAAGGATACCGATCATTGTATTATCCTCTTCAAAAAATAATAATGACATTAAAAAATGTTTTGATCTGGGAGCGAACAGTTATATAAGAAAACCAATTTCTTTTGAGGATCTTGTAGATACTATAGAAACAATAAACACTTATTGGAATACAATTAATATTTTCCCTGTTAATTATCAGGATAAATTATCCATTTTTTAAGAAATATCAGGTGAAACAAATATTTTATATACTGATGACCGGGAAATTTATAAGTTCTGCAAATCTCTGATCATTTATAGCCTATGGCAGTATAACCTACCCAGTGATGTAAATTTCCTTAATGAGCTTTTAATGCCCCCTTCCTGAGTTCTCTTTCCTTCATGTAAAGGTCAGATATATATTTAATGTTCATAAATCTCATGTCAATTCAATAATCCTGTTAAAGATTAATAATAAATTATAAATTACAATTAAATTTTCAACAACAGAATTTGTTGAAAATTCCCCCTTTTGTACTATATTACTTTTAAAGATATCCAATGGAGAGATGGAGATTATAGGTTTTTATTGAGTGTAGAACTGGTTTATTTTGATGCTGACAATTTCAGTGTGTTTTCAGGTCATCTGCCATTCTACAGGCGGTAGCATATCTATTATGATTTAGTGGCTTTTTCCGGTGAATTGAGAGAACATGAAATCATATAATATTCTTCATCCAAAATGAGTTATTTAAATAAATTGAAGAATAAATTATTATCAAGATATTTTTCTAAGAATGATCTCTATAGGTATATTTCTG
Source organism: Candidatus Aminicenantota bacterium (assembly GCA_023136725.1). Lineage (GTDB taxonomy): Bacteria > Acidobacteriota > Aminicenantia > UBA2199 > UBA2199 > UBA647. Next base: position 1,291 of record JAGLQR010000289.1, on the reverse strand, counting down.
GAATGATACTTTTCATGTTTTTTTTATTGCTAATAGTTCCATCTGTTTATAGTCAGGGGAAAGAGGTTAAGATAGGGGTTCTGGCTCTTCGAGGAGCGGAGGAATCGATGGGGAGATGGACTCCGACAGCGGAATACCTGAGCAAGCAAATTCCCGAATATACATTCGTTATTGTACCCTTGGATTTTGAACAAATATTCGAAGCTGTTAAGAATGGCGAGGTGGATTTTGTTTTGGAAAACCCCTCCATTTATGTTGAATTAGAATTCCATTACGGGATAGATAGAATTGCCACATTAAATGTACTATCCCAGGGAAAGGGTACCAACCAATTCGGAGGTATTATTTTCACCCACAAAAATCGAAATGATATAAACAGTCCGGAGGACCTGAGGAATAAATCATTTATGGCAGTCCACGAAACTTCGTTTGGCGGATGGAGAATGACCCAACTGGAATTTAAAGATTTGGGGATCAATCCTTACCGGGATTTTGCAGACATTCAATTTGGTAACACGCACGACAATGTTGTTTATGCTGTTCAAGATGGAGAGGTAGACGCAGGAACTGTTCGTACCGGTATTCTTGAAAAAATGAATAAAGAAAGCAGGATTGATATTAAAGATTTTAAAATACTTAATCAAAAACATCCGGATAACTTTTCTCTGCTGATCAGTACACGTCTTTACCCCGAGTGGCCCTTTGCCAGAGTTAAACACACGTCTGCCCAACTGGCGCAGCAGGTGTCCATAGCTTTGCTGAAAATGCCTGCCGACAGCGAGGCCGCAAAAGTTGCACGGATCGCAGGCTGGACAATCCCCAACAATTATCAACCGGTACATGACTGCCTTAAAGAACTCCGCGTCAGCCCATATGAAGATCTGGGGAAAATTACACTGGCCAATCTTATTCAACAATATTGGGAGGGGATTTTGCTAGGGTTTATTGGCGTTATTATTCTTGCTACTATTGCTGTTTATGTGATCCGGTTAAACCGCAGGCTGAACATAAGCACAATTGAACTGGAAAAGAAAAGTGCCCAATTGTTGGATTCAAACAAAGAATTAAGAGAATTTGCCTATATCGTTTCTCATGACCTGAAGGCACCTTTGAGGGCAATTAGTCAATTATCCCATTGGATCTCTAAAGATTATGAAAGTGCTTTTGACAAAGAAGGGAAAGAAATGCTTGCCTTGCTGGGTAAGCGTGTAAAGTGGATGGATCGGCTTATTGATGGCATTTTGCAATATTCAAGGGTGGGCAGGGTACAAAAAGAAGAAACGATCAATTT
>JAGLQR010000288.1 GCA_023136725.1 Candidatus Aminicenantota bacterium | reverse complement strand
TTCTTTCCCTTCATTGTTTTTAATTTGAATCTGTCTATTGTGAATTCAAGGATACCTTTTTTTAATGACGCTGAGTTGATACGGACAGTTTCTTTGTCCACTCCTTTTATTAATGCCATCCCCAGTTCATAGTTTATCAGTGCAAAATAGTTGTTGAATCCATCTTTGTTTTTAATTCCTGTTTTCATGACCGGATTAGTAAGCTTGACTACAGATTTTGTTACTATTGGTTTCTTCCCGGTAACGGGCATTTGTATTCTGAAAAAATCTGCATTATGGTTGAGAAAATGTTCAGGTATTGAAATATGGTAATAAGTTTCTCCTTCTTTATTTTCTTCTTTTAATATTTTCGCATCATCAACTTCAACGGGTAATTTGAACATAGGGTTTTTAGATATCATATTTAGAACTACGAGTTTTTTTTCAAAATTGTCAAGGCCGAGATAACCCTTCGATTTTTCCAGATTCCTGATCGTATGGATATTTACATTTTTCCGTTTGGATCTGACATCAATCCTAAGCATTCCTCCCTTCATTTCATCCGGGCTTTGAAAAGATAATTCGTAATAAGCATTATGAATGTTTGCTATTTTATTATTAATTGATTTTGTATCTCCGGTCAGGTATTTACCACCGCTGAGGGAAGATAGAACTCGAAGGAATTCTTCCCCTGATTCGAGGTTTGATCCTCTTCCTCCAGAAGGATTAATTAAAAAAAGAACAGCACCACTTCGCAGGAGATACCCGGCCATCTTACTTGCATGAGTGTCACCTCGGACCCATGAAGAGTTTGAAATTCCCTCTGAAAATAGATATATGAATTTTGTACCGGTTATATTTGTGATTGCGTAATAAAGAGATTGAAAAGATGAAGCAAATTGCGAGCTCTTGTCAGACAAATATTTAGTTTGCTGCAGGAGAAAGAATATTTGTTCATCATGCTGGTATTTAGATTTCTCACTCTCACTATCATCAACACCTGAACTCACACTTCTCTTATTATCCCTCCCTATAATTTTTTTCCTGATGATACTTTTAATTCTCTCCTTATTATTTGTAGGCCCGCCAAGGTAAGAAAGGCCTTGAAATCCCTCTATTTTGAACATAATGAATTTAGTGTCATTATTACTTCTACTGACAAGTTGATCTGCAATCGCTTTTGATTTCATGATCGACGGGGATTTTGAAAGTGCGGTATCAAAAACGAGGACAACTATTTTATCCTCTTTTCTGCTTTTGAACCATTCCGGTTTCTGGTCATTCTCAGTCAGGAACCTTCTCCTGATAAAGTTGAAATGTGCAAATTTATGGTCATTTACATAAAGTTCAATATCATCATTCTTTAGATCTGTAACAGAATTCCCTCTGGAGTCAACTGCATAAATTGGGACGATCCATTCCTCAACTTTAATATTTTCGATAATTCTTTTTTCAGGATTCAGTGTGAACGCTGTTGCTATAATAATTATAAGAGCTGTTAGTGAAGATATGTAAGAACGGGTTGACATTAATGCCACCTCCAATATCTAGTAATACGGATAATGGATAAAGATATGGAATAATTACATTGAAATTCTAAAAGGGGACAGGTACCTTTTTAAACTAATGAAAAATGGGGCGGATTAACCGGATTATTTATACCTGATCCATTTAATTATCTCTTTTATAGATGGTTTTTTCCCGTACATCAGGATGCCGACCCTGAAAATCTTTGCGCCGAACCATGCAAGAAGAATAGTGAAACCCAGGCTTGTGAAAATTGATAGAAGTATCTGAGAGAATGCCGGAGTTGCAACACTAATTCTCATGAACATGAGGGTCGGTGTGAATAGAGGAAAAAGAGATGTCCCTACAACAAGTGGAGTGTTCGGATTCTGGGTTACCATTATTCCTATCATGAAGGGAATTATAAGCAGATAAGTAATTGGGGCCGCATATTGCTGTGCTTCCTGATCTGTGTTGACCGATGCTCCTACGATCGAGAAAAGGATAGAGTACATAAAATATCCGATAATGAAGAAGATGACAAAATAAATTCCGAGCTCAAGACTGAGAAAATTCAAAATCGATTTGTCGATCCCCAGAGAGAATTTCCCCATCAATAACCATCCCATAATCATCCATATCCCCACCTGGGTTAACCCGGCAAGACCTATCCCGATTATTTTCCCGTAAAACAAACTTTGTGTATTGGTAGATGAGATAAGAACCTCAACAATCCTGTTGTTCTTTTCTTCAATAACTCCTCTCATTATCAATTGGCCATAACCCATAAGGACAGAAAAGAGGATTGTTAACATGAAAATTGACATCATATATGCAGTTCCTGAAGATGATTTGGTCGCTCCCTCTTCTTTAATAATAAACAGATCGGGCTTGATCTCTGCAGTGGCCTTCTCGACAATCGCAACTATTCCGGGATCTTCTATTTTCTCTTTAAGTATTTTTGTAGAGAGGACTTTTTTAACCGAACTGTTAATAAACCTGTTCAACTCAAAATCTGAAATGTTTTGAGCACAAAAGTATATCCGCCTTGTGTCTTCAATGTCAGAAGGGATTATAAGGAGCCCATCGATCTTTTTATCGAGGATCTCATTTTTATATGAATTAGTAAGCTTGAATTCGCCAGCCTTTTTCTCTTTTAAATCGTTTTCATAATTTTTGATCAGTGAATCCTGTTCTGCAATTAATTCTGTATCTGCAGTGAACTTCAACTTCAGCTTTTCTGTCAGATATTTGCTGTCCTCACCGATCTTCAGAAGATCACCCCTGATCATGTCGGAGTAGTCAACTATTTTTATTACTTTTTCCTCCCTGCCCACTTTGGTCAACAACATCGGGATAAAAATAAATGCAGCCATTAATGCCGGTGTAAGAATTGTTGCGATTATAAATGACTTCTTTTTTACGATCTGTTTATATTCTCTTAATATTATTGCTACGATCTTCATTTTATTCTCCG
>JAGLQR010000287.1 GCA_023136725.1 Candidatus Aminicenantota bacterium | reverse complement strand
TATTGGGAAAAAAGTTTCTTGAAATCAACAAAAATGAATTTCTAAAACTAACTGATAAAAAAATAGATGATTTCCTTAGATTATATAGTTTCCCGGGAAAACTTACTGCTGAATCTATCAGAAAAGACAATAAGGATAAAAAATTCAGGTTTGATGATATGAAAAAATATATAAAAGGCCTGGAGAATATCCCCTACTATTGGCCAAAGTGCATAGGCCCGGAATTATATGTAAGTTCTGATGCCGGATCTACATGGGAAAAAACTCATAAAGCCGATCTTCGCGGACAGGTCGATTGGGGATATGGAACAGCAACATACTATTTCGGACGTATAGCTGTTGATCCTTCAAACGATAAACGTCTTATATTGTGTGCAGTCCCACTTCTGAAAACAGAAGATGGTGGAAAGACATTTGATTATGCCGACAAAAACGGCCATGATGTTCATGCTGATCACCATGCTATTCTTTTCAATAGTAAGAATAGTAAAAGGGTTATATTGGGAAATGACGGAGGCCTTAACCTCAGTCTGGACGGAGGTTTAAGCTGGAGGCCTGTAAAAAACATCCCGGTAGCCCAAAGTTATACTGTCACCTATGATATGTCAAAGCCCTACAGGATCTTTACCGGGCTTCAGGATAATGGTATCAGCATGGGTTTCAATAAAAAGATTAAACCTTTTCAGCAAATTGACAGCTGGAAAAATATTTGGGGTGCAGATGGAATGTTTTTACAGGTAAATTTAAAAGATAATAATACCCTGATACTCGGTACACAATTCGGAGCAATGTCACGACTCGATCTTCATACCATGAAGTCAAAAAGAATTCGTCCGCAACCGGACTATCCTGAGGAGAAAGCTTTCAGAACAAATTGGGTAACACCTATTGTTATGAGTAAATTTCATCCTGATATCCTATACACTGGGACCCAATTCGTTCACCGTTCATTTGACCGGGGTGATAACTGGGAGATCATAAGCCCGGATCTGACCAGTGAGGGTCAAAAAGGATCTTTTGTTAATGTTGGCGGTAATATCTCTTATGGGAATCTATCGGCACTTGCTGAAAGCAGTAAACGGTTCGGGCTTATTTACGCCGGAACTGATGAAGGTTGGTTGTGGATCACAAAAGATTCCGGATTGAACTGGAACCGTCTCGAAAATGGGATACCCGGAAATAAATGGGTAACCCGTGTCGAACCCGGACTACATAACGAAGCTCATGTCTTTGCTACTTTTACAGGATTTCGTGAAAATGATACTAAAGCTTATGTTTACAAAAGTATTGATTATGGACAAACCTGGCACTCAATAAAAGGAAATCTTCCTGATGAGTGTATGAATGTCATCCGTCAGGATCCTGTAAATCCCGACCTCCTGTTCGTTGGAAGTGATTTTGGTGTTTATGTTAGTCTGGATGGTGGTAAAAATTGGAGTGCACTTGGAGTAATGATCCCTAATGTACCGGCTTATGATATGTGTATCCACCCCAGGGAAAAAGATCTGATTATAGGAACTTATGGCCGTAGTGTGTGGGTTGGTTCTATTAAAATTCTTCAGGAATATACAAAAAATATCATGAAAAAGAAGGTCCACCTTTTTAAAATAGATAAGCAGATCCCCAAATGGTGGTGGGAGAAAGAAAAAGCGGTCCAGGTCGGGAAGAAGAGAGAGATAGAAAAATTAAAGATTTTTTATCATTCGGAGTTATCTTCAAAGGTCAGCATCTATTTGAAAAATAAAAAATCCACTATTATCATGAAATGGGATCTTGAAGCAAATGCAGGTATAAACAGGCTTGACTGGGATTTCCTCATTGACATCAAATACCGGAAGAAGTTACCTGAAGATAGACGCCCTTTTATCCTGCCCGGAAAATACACCCTCGTTATTAAGGTAATGGGAAAGACAGACATCACCGAGTTGATTATCGATAAACCTGAAAAGAGAAAAAACTGGTGGGACGGGTCAGAAGAGGAGCACTGAAAAACTTATTTTACAGGGATATCTATTCTGTATTTTGATAGAATAATATTACCATCTTCATCTTCAGTGACTAGTAAGAGAGAATTATCTGTCATATGTATATACTCTATTGATTCATTGTTCTCAGATCTGATCTCAGTCCTGTAAATGTATTTGCCATTACTATTATAAATATCGACTTGTTTAGCGTCTTTACTATCCGGATCGGATTCAAACAGATAAATATTTCCTGTATGATCAATGTGGATAGCAGAAAAGTATGAAGCATGCGGAGGAAGCCCGTCAATAATATTATCCAAAATATTCTTAGGTACATCTCCTAATCTTTTTTTTAATTCATTTTTATATTTTTTTGAAACTTTATTCGGTTTTTTCTTAGGATTACTAAAACTGAGAAGTTTCTTTCCGGTAAGATCACAAACATTCATTTCATTTTTACTATTCATTCCGTAATAAATTTTTTTATCATGATACCTTACAAGCATCATAGGGGTGATATCTCCTATCACTATCCCTACAGTTATCTGATTTCCACCACTCTCCTGAGTCTCAGTAGCTTTTTCAAAAGGGCTGAACGATGCTATTTCTATTTTTTTATTTGTCTTCAGATTGAATAACAATATTTTTCCGGGGCCCTCCCCTCTTCTGTCAACTGTAACAGGAGCTGAGATGAAAATATTTTCGTTTATAAATTCACGTGGTTTTAATCTTGGAGAAAAATTGGTGGTCTTGATATAGTTCCCGTCCAGGTCAAAATAATGGAACATTGCTCTGTCAGCAAAGACAACTTTATCTTTAATAACATTAAAGAGATTACCCCCGAAATACTCACGGATCTCACCCGGTCCTTCACCCTTTTTGCCAAAACTTTTTATAAATTTTCCATTTTTATCAAAAATAAAGATCATGGAGTTTTTCATGTCGGCGACAAAGACTCTCTGATCGGCAGATGTTATTACACTCTGAACATCTCCGAAAAC
>JAGLQR010000286.1 GCA_023136725.1 Candidatus Aminicenantota bacterium | reverse complement strand
TTTATCAGTTATTAGCGATATAACAGAACGGCTTAAAATGGAAATAGCATTAAAAGAGTCAGAAAGCAACTGGCGTTCTCTATCAGAGAATATCCCCGATGTGATAATAAATATATCGAAAGGCGGAACTATTAAATTTGTCAATAAAGTACTTGGAAAATCCGGTATTTCAAATAAGGATGTTATTGGAAAAAGTATTTATGATTTTATACCGAAGGAAAATCAACCAATCCTGATAAAGAGTGTTAATAAAGTACTAAAAACTAAGAAATTAGTTGAATATGATATTGAAACCAAAGATTTGAAAGGGAAAACTTCAATATTTCGAAGCAGGATCGGGCCGATTTATGAGAACAAAAATATTGTTGGGTTTAACATTATTTCAACAGATATAACGGAAAGAAAAAAACAGGAAGAGGCATTATACAAATCTGAAGAAATGTTTCGAATGATAACCCAGGCATCACCCGGAGCAATAGTGATTTCAGGTCCGGATGGAAAGGTAACTTATGCTTCGAAACAGACATTAAAGGTACTTAATTATGAAGATGTAAATGAAATCATCGGGAAAAATGCAATAGATCAATTTGCACCTGAATCCAGGATTTTAGCATTAAAGAATTGGATTAAGATAAAAAACAACGATCTTTTAATGCCAATACGATATAGTATGTTGAAAAAGGATGGAACTGTTTTCCCTGCGGAATTAACCTCTGTGGCAGTGAGGGATAAAGATGGAAATGCAGAAGCTTTTTTATCAGTTATTAGCGATATAACAAAGCAACTTAAAACAGAAAAAATGTTAAAAGGGATTGCTGAAGACTGGAATAAAACTTTTGATACAATTAGCGATTGTATAACTTTGTTAGATAATGAAGGCCTAATTGTCAGATGTAATAAGGCTTTTGCAAAATTCATGGAACTTACATTTAAGAAAGTAATAGGTAAACCTATTTGTGAATTGATTCATAAAAAAATGCCTGATTTTGATGAGTGTCTTTTTGAGCAAATAAAAAATTCAAATAAAAGAGTAGAAAATAATGTTAAATTGGATAAGTTATGTTTTAGATCCATAATGGAGCCAATATTTGCTGAAACTGGAGAACTTACAGGTGTGGTTCATGTTTTAAGAGATATCACCGATGAGAAAAAAAAGGAGCTTAAATTAAGGGAACAAAAAGAGTTTATCCAGATAGCAATTGATTCACTTACACATCCTTTTTATATAATTGATATTAATTCTTACAAGATTATTATGAAAAACAAAGCAACAGACATTATCTTTCCTGCAGAAGAAACACTCTGTTATGCTAAAACACACGATCTGACAATTCGATGTAGCGAAGCTGCTCACATATGCCCGATAAGTGAGATTAAGAGAACAGGCAAGCCAATTGTTTCAGAACACCTTCATATTTCAAAAGATAATTGTACCAGGATCTTTGAAACACATAGTTTTCCAATTTTCAATAAATCGGGAAACTTAATTCAAATAATCCAATATTCAATAGATATAACTGAAAGAAAAAATGCTGAAAAAGAATCTGAAAAGCAAAAGGAGAATCTCCGTCATGCAGATAGAATGATCAGCCTGGGAATCCTTGTGTCCGGAGTTGCACATGAGATAAATAATCCTAATAATGCAATAATATTAAATTCTTCATTTCTAAAGAGATCTTATAAAGATATAATTCCAATACTTGATAATTATTATTCAAAAAGCAAACTTCTTTCTATAGGAGGATTAAACTACAATATATTTAAAGATGAGATTAATGATATCTTTACCGGAATAACCAGAAGTTCAAATAAAATAAAAGCTATAGTTGAGGAATTGAAGCAGTATTCCCGGAAAGACAAATTAGTTATGAGATCGGAAGTAGAAATAAATTTAGTGATCAAATCTGCTTTGAATCTATTACATGGAATGATAAAAAAGTCTACCATGGACTTAAGGGTTTCTTATAAGAAGAATCTTCCTGCAATTTATGGGAACTTTCAGAATATAGAACAAGTGATCATTAATTTAATTCAAAATTCCTGCCAGGCACTTACATCAAAAGATAAATCAGTATCTATTTCGACCTCAATTGACAAAACTGAAAAATTCATCGTTATAGAGGTTGCTGATGAGGGTTCCGGTATAGATGAAAAGGATCTTAAATATATAGAGGACCCTTTCTTCACTACAAAGAGGAATTCAGGTGGAGTAGGGCTTGGATTATCTGTTTCGTCAAAAATAATTGAGGAACATGGAGGCTCGATGAGCTTTTCATCAAAACTTAACATTGGAACTATTGTTAGAGTAATGCTTCCTGTTCTGGGAAGTAAACATAATGGAGAATGATAATGAATAATTCTGATTTCCCTAAGAATCCGATTCTATTAGTGGATGATGATCGTCTGATCCTTAAGAGTTATGAAATTGTTTTAAAGTCGAATGGTTTTTCTAATATAAGCAGCTGTTTTGATAGTCGAAATGTTATTTCACTGCTTAATTCAAAAAGTTTTGAATTAATAATATTGGATCTTACAATGCCGCATTTGTCAGGGGAGGAATTGCTGCCCGAAATTACTAAAAATTTCCCGGAAATCCCTATTCTGGTCATAACAGGAAATATGGAAATGGATTCAGCCATTAATTGTATAAAGGAAGGCGCTTTTGACTATATTGTAAAACCAATTGATGAGGATCGCCTTATTTCAGCAGTAAAAAATGCCTTAAAAAGAAAAAATATTGAGAATGAAAATAAAGCATTAAAAGAGCAGCTCATGAGTAGGACTTTCTTTAAGTCAGAAAGTTTTTCTGAAATCATTACAAATCATCCTTTAATGATATCTATTTTTAAATATATAATTGCAATAGCAAACACTCCGGAAACAATACTAATAACAGGAGAAACTGGAGTAGGAAAAGAGTTAGTAGCCAGATCAATTCATGAAGAGAGCAACCTGAAGGGGCCTTTTATT
>JAGLQR010000285.1 GCA_023136725.1 Candidatus Aminicenantota bacterium | reverse complement strand
TAGATAAAAAAGGATTTGATGGTGAAGAGTATACAATTTCTTCGGATGTCTTAGCATATCAGGATATGGGGATAGCGTTGAATGATCCCGGGTTCAAAGGTGTTCAGAGAGATGGTGTCCCGTTTGGTGACAGAATATTCAGAATGCCCTATTTTGACCCTCAGGGAAGGATGACTATTCAACAATGGAATACAAAATCTCTTGGAATAGATTATAGGATAGGCCCGAGAGAAACAATAATCGAGACTTTTACTTTTCTTCTCCCTGATGAGATCGCTGAAGGGGAAGTGACTGTTATGGCAACTTTAAATTATCAGAAACTGGTTAAACCGGTAGCGGACTTTCTAAAAGTACCTGAGGAGGAGACCAAAGTCATTAAAGTAAATGAGCATAGTACAAAAATTGAAGTATTCTTTGATTAATCGGGAGGATAAAATGAGAAGAATTGCCTTTTTAATAATTATTGTCGGAATGTTTATAAGTCTTGTTCCTGTCGAGCTTGAAGGTGTTCCTGTTTTTGCCAGGAAACATAAGTTGTCATGTAAAACATGTCATGACCCTTTCCCCAGATTAAAACCTTTCGGTGAAGAGTTTGCAGGTAATGGTTTTACTATTGATGGGAAAGTCCCTTCCCGTTACTACAAAGATACAGGTGATGATAAATTGTCTCTTTTAAGAAGTTTCCCAATTGCATTGAGGATGGACCTTTTTGTCACAAATAATAAATCGGGCTCGGATGTGTTTGATCTTTCTACACCCTATAACATCAAACTGGTTTCCGGTGGTGTCCTGGCAAAGAATGTATCATATTACTTCTACTTTTTCTTTGCGGAAAGAGGAGAGATTGCCGGCCTGGAAGATGCGTTCATAATGTTTAACGATGTATTGGGAACCGGTATTTCACTTGCTTTAGGTCAGTTTGCGATCTCGGACCCGCTCCTGAAGGGAGAATTAAAATTAACATTCGAGAGATATAAGATCTACAGGGCCCGTCCCGGTCTCAGTCGCCTGGACCTATCATATGACAGAGGCCTGATGCTGACCTATACCATACCTAAAAAGGGGCCCGACCTGACTCTCGAAATTCTTAACGGGACAGGCATCCATGAAGCTGATGATCTGAGGAACTTTGATGATGATAGTTTTAAAAACTTTCTTGGCAGGATCTCGCAGGATCTCGGTAAACATTTCAGAATCGGAGCTGTCGCTTTTCATGGGAAAGAGTCTATATATGGAATAACCAACATTGTTGATATGCTTGGTGCAGATTTCACGGTTTCATATTATCCTCTTGAGATTAATTTCCAATACCTTGAAAGGAGAGATGACAATCCATATCTGTTTTCTGTCTCTCCCGGTGATGTTAAAACTAAGGGTGTGATACTTGAGACTATATATACTTTCGGAGGTGTTGATTCTCCCTGGTATTGTGCGGGGATGTATAATTGGGTGGACTCTGATGATGAAATGCAGGATTATAGTTCCATAGCTCTCCATGCAGGATATATTTATAGAAGAAATATTCGTATGATTGCAGAAGTTGATTATGTGTTTAATAGTACTCAGGGCGAATACCTGAGACTCATCACCGGAATTATTGCTGCATTTTAAACAGGATTCTGATATCCTTTATCCAACCGGAAGGCTATATAAGATTTGAAAAGCATTGGCAGCCCGGTTAAAAAGGGGACTTAGTATGAATGTGAATATTGTTTTGCTTCTCTTTTCGCTGATCATTATATTTGGATACATTGCTGAACTCATTTTTGACCGCTTTAATATTTCTGACACTCTGCTGCTGATCTTGTTGGGTTTTATTATCGGTCCCAATGTGCTCAATTATATAAGGCCTGACTCGCTCGGGATGCTGGCTCCTTTCTTTACTACTTTCACACTCCTTTTCCTTATGTTCGAAGGATCATTGAAACTTGATCTGAAATCTTTCTTTAAAGGGTTCTCATCGGGAATTCTCATTGCTATATTCTTTTTCATTTTTTCCTCTGCCGGTGTGACCCTCCTGTTCTCGCTGTCCGGATTTGATTTCACACTCTCTCTTATGATCGGTTTTGCTCTCGGAGGAGTTTCAACATCATTTGTATTGCCAGTGCTGGATCAGTTGAATCCGGGAAAGGAGATCAGGTCTGTCCTCACTGTAGAAGCAGCAATGACAGATGTCCTTGCCATAGTTTTTGCTCTTTCTATGATAGACCTGAAGCTTACTGATGCATTTGCAGTCGGAGATATCCTGGGACATCTTGCAGCACTTTTTGCGGTGGCAGGTATGATAGGTATTGTTGGCGGTGCTTCATGGATCTATATTGAGGAAAAATTTGTAAAAGATAAGGATTATATGGTTACAATCGGATATGTAGTACTTTTATACTTCCTTACAGAATACCTTGGTGGGAATGGTGCGATTGCGGCTCTTTTCTTCGGGCTGGTACTCACTAATTCTGTTAAATTACGGATGTCGGTGAAAAGGATCATAAAAAATGAGAATATTGAGGATGGATCTATTAAGAAGATCATTTCCTCAAGAGAAAAGGATTTTTATGACGAAATATCATTTTTTCTTAAAACTTTCTTTTTTGTATATATCGGAATTCTTCTGGATATATCAAATAAAAGAGCAATCCTTCTCGGTTCTATTGCTGCAGTGATAATTATAGTGATCAGGCAGACCGGTCATTTTATAGGCCCGATGAAAAAGAATTTCAACAAAGGAGAACTTTTCCTCATTAATTCACTATTTGCAAGAGGAATTGCTCCGGTTGCAATTGCATTGATGGCAATCGATAAAGGGATATTAAAAGATAAAGTTATTATTGACTCCATATACTTTACTATAACGGCATCAATTATTCTGAGTTCTATTATGATCTTTTTTTATAAAAAGTTTTATTCAAAAAAGGAAAACAATTGATTTTAATAAAATCATCTGTAGATTTTTTTTTTAGAGGAGTTGGATCCATA
>JAGLQR010000284.1 GCA_023136725.1 Candidatus Aminicenantota bacterium | reverse complement strand
TGGATCTTTTGAAAGAATAACCCGGAGCAACTCCAGATAAAAGAAGGGGGATCCGTCTGTGAATCAGCCGGATCCCCCGGATATTAAACTTTCACTTATTATTCTTTGAATAGGCGTTGATGTCAAAAAATCCGTGGCCTGATAAATTGAACAATATCACTTTTTCTTTGTTCTCCGCCTTCGCCTTTTCTGCCTCCTCTATCACCTTTGCTATAGCATGAGCTGATTCAGGAGCAGGTAGTATCCCTTCGGTCCTTAGAAATACATTCGCAGCATTAAACACATCAGGTTCAGGAAATGATACAGAATCCACATACTCTTTTTTCTGCATATGACTTACCAATGGTGCCATTCCATGATACCTCAGCCCTCCTGCGTGGATCGGAGGAGGAACAAAATCTTTACCGAGAGTGTACATATATAACAAAGGGGTCATACCAGAACTATCACCGAAATCATATCGCAACTCTCCCTTAGTCATAGTCGGGCAAACTTCAGGTTCGACTGCATAGAATTTTATGTTTCTATTCTCTTTCAGATTCTTTCCTATGAACGGGAATGACAATCCGGCAAAATTCGAACCCCCTCCCACACACCCGATAATAATATCAGGTTCAAGGCCGAACTCTTTCATCTGCTTCTCCGCCTCCTGCCCGATAACAGTCTGGTGGAGCAGAACACTGTCAAGAACAGAGCCCAGCGAGTATTTGGTCCCTTCATCCTTTATTGCCAGCTCAATAGCTTCAGAAATTGCGATCCCGAGGCTTCCGGGGTGTTCCGGATCTTCTGCAAAAAATTTCTTCCCTGCATCAGTCCTGTTCCCCGGGCTTTCAAAAACATCGGCACCGAACATTTCCATCATTATTCTTCTGCCCGGTTTCTGCCTGTAACTGATCCTCACCATGAAAACAGAGAGGTCTATTCCATAGCTTGAGCATGCCATTGAAAGAGCAGATCCCCATTGGCCGGCACCGGTTTCCGTCGACATCCTTTTCACACCCTCTTCTGCAGCAAGATAAGCCTGCACGATAGCTGTATTACTTTTATGACTCCCTGTCGGGCCGGCGCCCTCATATTTGAAGAAAATATGTGCCGGTGTATCAAGATATTTCTTTAATCCGTCTGCATAAACAAGCGGCGTAGGCCTGTACATGCTGAGGACATCCAGAACCTTCTGGGGGATAGGGACTTTCTCCTCAAGTGTGGTTTCATGTTTTATGAATCCTTCCGGAAATAATGGAAGGAGGTCATCCTTGTTAATCGGCCTTTTCTCTCCCGGATGGAGCGGCGGCTCCGGCAGTTCCGGAAGGTCTGCCTTAATATTGTAAAAATAGTCTGTAGAATTCTTTGAATCCCTGGTTGCAAATTTTTGCATTTTTCCTCCTAAGTGGTTGATTAATTAATTGAAAAAAATATAGAGGGGTAGATTTTTACAGGGCGGGGAGGTCCGCCCACCAGGAACCGGAAAAAACAACAATGTAAAAATCTCTAAAATTCATTAACGAAATACTAGTTGGAATCTTCACATATGTCAATATGTTAAATACAAAATTAATTAAAAAAGGTCAGAAGATAAGCTTTTTATTGTGAGCTGACACCTTACCTCTTACCACTCACCAGTTATTATTTTTTTAAGAGTTCGGGGGGGAATTCGGCGATGAAGTCAAGATTCCCCTGTTCGAATCCTCCTTGCTTATCTTTATTCTTATAGCTAACATGATAAGAATAGGTGTTTTTGATCTCTTCCATCGATGCACCGTTTATCACTTTTTGAAGTGCTCCGATAACCATTCCTGTCCTGTGCATTCCTCCACCACAGTGGATCAGAATATTCCCTTTCGGAACTTCTCCACCGGGCATTAGTATTTGTTCCTTAATAAGCCTTGCAAAATTTTTCGTCGCTTTATCTCTTTCATCATTCTTTTCAGGGTTTGCCCTTATCGCAGCTCTCCAGTGACCGTAATCGAGATCTGCAGTCCTTACATAGGAAGCGCCCAATAATGATGATGTCTCCCTCTCCGATTTGATCAGGTCATTAAGTTCCATTTCCCCATCATAAAGATTGATAACATGTTTTACATTTGCACACTCCAGGATCGACCTGAAGCATGAATCTTTCTTTTCTGGTGAAGGTGTGAATGCGGCCCGAAAGATCACAAGCGGATGTTTTACACCATTCGCATCGGTCCAGAAACGCCCTTTCAGGACCAGTGCCCCGAAGTTATTATTATCCCCTTCTATAAGCACTCCTCTGACCATAGCCCACATTATGTGGTCTTCCAGCTCATCCATCAGATGTTTCTTCTGGCCCGGTTCAAGATCTTTAAAGAAAGGCATCAATTTATTTCTCAATTTTACTGCTGATTCATCTGCACTCGGTTTCAATAACGACCCGTACCGGTTCTGCGAATTGCAGGTGATGCAATCAGGATTTATTCCGGAAGCTTTAATTGCAGCCCGGAATCCGGGAGGGATACTCCCATCCGGTTTTACAAATGTTGATTCCGGGGGAAATACATTAAATTCAGTACTACTTTTATAATGGCTGCAGGAAGTAAAAAATAAACTCCCCATCAGAATAACTAATATTGTTCTCTTCATAATTCTCACTGATCAATCCTCCTGTCCGGTCTGATCACCGGAGTATAAAAAGAATCTTAACAAAGAAAAAAAACAAAAACAAAGGATCAGATCAATATATCTTTTTCGTATCCGATCTTTATCAGATTAATATTTTTTGGATCTGCATTACCAATATGGTGTCTGGTATCAGCATAGACAATATGCTTTGCATGGGGACTTAATGGGCGGTCTTCTCCGAAAAATACTTTTCTTTGCGATAGAATGATATTTAAACCCATATAATCAATTGAAACAGGATCAAACCCGACCAGCATTCCATAATATTTCCAGACATATTTCGGGTTGAAACCATGAGGCCCTACATTATGAAATTGAGGTGTGAACATCACAAG
>JAGLQR010000283.1 GCA_023136725.1 Candidatus Aminicenantota bacterium | reverse complement strand
GCGGGGAGCGACGGCTTCGAGGAACCCTGGCTGGATGAAGGTATTGCCGTATTTTACGAGATGGAGATAATGGATAAATACTTTAAAAAGAGGAACTTACTTCTCAATTCACTATATTTAAGAATATCCGATTGGGAGATAAAAAGAAGAGCTTACA
Source organism: Candidatus Aminicenantota bacterium (assembly GCA_023136725.1). Classification (GTDB taxonomy): domain Bacteria; phylum Acidobacteriota; class Aminicenantia; order UBA2199; family UBA2199; genus UBA647. The sequence goes on along the minus strand of JAGLQR010000283.1, from coordinate 2,845 downwards.
TAAATCTGTCCCCTCTTGAACGATCGAAGTATCTTTCCTGGAACATAATTAATAATAAATTTTTTGTCGGTAATATGTATTCAAAAGTTTCATTATTACTCAGAAGCCTTAAGAATATAATAGGGAAAGAAAAGTTCATGGGATTCTTGCGCTATTATTTCAACAAAATAAAATTCGGCCATCATAGTACCGCGATCTTAAAGTCTGAGTTCAATAATTATTTTAACGGAGATTATGCCTGGGCATTCGATCAGTTTGTAGGAACGGACAGGAATCTTGATACAGCAGTATACTCAGTCAGATCCGGAAAGATCGGGAAGAGTGGAAAATATAAGAATGAAGTGGTTTTTGTGAGGAAGAGCGGCTATTGGCCTGTTGAACTTTCAATCATTTTGAAGGGGGGGAAAGAGATAAAGCTTTTCTGGGAAAAAGATGAAAAGTGGAAGAAGGTCGTATTCACAGATGAATCTCCTGTGGATTTTGCTATTGTAGATCCCGGATTCAAGATCCTCCTGGATATAAACCTGGTTAACAATTCAAAGGTTTTGAAGAAAGAAAATAGAGTATTAAGGAGACTTGCGGTTAAATTTGGTTTTTATTTTCAGAATATTTTAGCCTCTCTTATACTGTAAAATGAACATATTAAAAATAATCGGAAGAGGGTTTAATCTAAGAAGTATAAAACTTGCTGCATATGCATGGTTTTATAATATGTTTCTCTCATCCATTATCTATTTTGGTTTCTATATGGTATTTGTGATCTCTGCAGGAAAATCTATGATAGCAGAAAAGATCGGGATGTATGGATTGTTCACTGCTCTGCTGGATATATTCAATAACTTCCCGGGGAGTTTTACACTGCTTGTATCAATATGCTTTTATTTTGGGATCCTGTATGTCATTACATCAGTGTTTATTTCTGCCGGTATATTTTCAGTTATGATAGAAGAGGAGAAAGCGACATTTTTTACACTTTTGTCGGCATCAATTGATAATTTTTTCAGGTTCCTGAAGGTATTTTTAATAAATGTTATAAATTTCGCCCTCGCACTTATCCCAATGGCGTTTCTGGTTTTTGTCTTCTGGATGACTTTGGAGAGATCATTGAATGAAACTCTATTCGGAATATTCATAGTCATATTTTTTATTATTGCTATGATCCTGCTTGTCTTTTCCGTTGCTATATATGATTATTCACGGATAATCAGGCTTAAGGATGGAAGAAATTTTTTCTTCTCGTTCAGGGAAGGGGTCAGGTTTGTTTTTAAGAATAAAAAAAACATCCTCCTTCTCTTCCTCTTTTATTTTATTTCAACCGGAGTACTTTATATTATTTTCAAGCTCTTCATGAGTGTTGCAGAAGATTTCCTCGGAATGATCATTGTATTTATACTCTATCAGGTGGTTATACTGATCAGGTATTTTCTCAAGATCATAATAATAAATGGTGAATTTGAGCTGATCAGGGTTCCTTATTCTGAGATTCAATAACTTTACCAAATAGGATTCGTATGTTCCTGTTACGATAAAACATGAGAAACGAGATTAAAGGTGTTAACGATGAGTGAAAGATCTGAAAAAAGTAAAAAAAGGAAGAAAATATTGTCGGAAAAAAGCCTCGCCTTCATGAAGGAAGAGCTTGAAAATCTTAATGAGATCGTAGGAGCTATAAAACCTTCTTCAGGTGAACTCCCGGAGTTAAAAAATATTGATGTTTTCGGAGGTTCCCTGCCTATGAACGGGATAGCGGGTGGAGATCACATAATTTATATAGATTTTAGTAAAAGGTATGATCTCGATGTAAGGATAAATGATGCTTTAGAGAATGGTGAAATTAAGGTTGCTGAAAGGCTGAAATGTCTCAAAAACAAAGCCGGAATTCTTATTGCAGATGTCTCAGGACATAAGCTTACTGATGCTTCAATGGCAGCTATGCTACATCAGGCATTTATGGTAGGTGTTCTGTATGAATTGAAGATCTTCGGCGAAGTGACAAGTGAACTTTTTGAAATATTAAATTCAAGGTTCTATAAATCCTCAGCTTTTTCAAAATTTATAACGATGATCTATGGTGAGATCTCTTCAGACGGGACTTTTCGTTTTATAAATGCAGGGCATCCGTCGCCGGTAGTTTTTTCAAATAAGTTTGATAAGCTTATGAAGGTATGTTCAAAGAAGGCTATGTCTTTCCCTCCCGTGGGGACCCTGCCGTCGGTTGTAGATATTGATTCCAGCAGAAGCAGGAGTCGTCTGGGATTTAAAAAGAGATATTCAGTGAACAAAATTCATCTGATGGGGACAGGTGATATTCTGATACTTTTCACTGACGGCCTTATGGAACATGGTATTGATATTGATCTCCTTTATTTTGAAGAGAGGCTGGAAAAGATCGTCAGAGAAGTGAAAGAACTTTCAGCAAAAGAGATCTATCACAGGATACTTGAGGATATGCAGAATTATGCAGACCCCTCAGATGACATAAGTTTTGTAGTAATAAAAAAGAGTTAGCCCTGATTTAACTGAAACTTATTTTTTTCAACCTTTTTTCGATCTGATCGAGTTTTTTTGTTATATGGATATTATGAAGTGTTTTATTTTTTATAAGAGCTGCCGCATCTTTGCTTGCTCTGAAGTAGAGTTCCGGATATTCTCTGATATCTGAGATCCGGAAGTCGAGATATCCGGATTGTTCTGTCCCTGCTATATTTCCGCCCCCCCTCATGCCGAGGTCTTTCTCCGCTATCTCAAATCCGTTAGAGGTCTCCTTAATGATCCTGAGCCTTTCACTGCCGGCACCTGTTATCCTGGATGAGGGGAAGAGATAACAGAATGACTTTTTGTCCCC
>JAGLQR010000282.1 GCA_023136725.1 Candidatus Aminicenantota bacterium | reverse complement strand
CCTTGTACATTTTTTTTCAGAGAAAATTAATTTAACAGGTCAACTTGCGTTAAGTTATGGGGATTTCACAGATAAAAATATTGCATTTTTTTTAAGGCCCAGTTTTGACTCTTCTACTTTTCATATTCATCTCAGATATACTCAATTGGGAGAAAACTTTGGTGAGAATGCAAACAATGTAGGATATATCAGGGATGATGACAGGAAAGAACTCGATTCTGCTGTAGAGAAGACATGGTGGATTAAAAAATCCGGGATAGACCGGATAAATTACTTTTCAAATTATAATATTTACTGGAGTATGAAAGACACATTGAGAAGCTGGCAGATCGATCAGCAAATTGAAATGGACCTATCTAATAAATTATCTTTTGAGATAGAATACCAGCGCGAATTTAAGCGTTATGAAGCAGACTATGATAATTATTCATTAGGGTTTGAAACAGGGTACAATACCAGAGAATGGCAATCTGCAAGAGTGAATTATGAGTTCGGACACAGTTTCGGGCTGGACTATGATCTTATAGGAGCAGGAGTGAATTATAAGATCTTTAAAAGCCTTTCATTTGAATATGATCTGAACAGATTGATATTTGATCCGGATCCGGATGATGAAAGCACATGGATCCATATCCTCAGGATGACCAATTATTTTACAAAAGATATATTTTTCAAATTGTTCTATCAAACCAATACCGCAATAACCAAACAGAATATTCAGGCCCTTTTCGTTTACAGATTCCAACCACCATTCGGAACTGTTCAATTAGCATATCAGAGGGGAAGCAACAGGTTCGGCGATATCGGAGAAAAGTGGAACACCTTTTTCATAAAATTCTCTTATGTTCTTTAAGAATATTCCCTGTCAGTCTTCCAGACCCGCTTCCCTCAGCATTTCCTGAATTCTGGGGTCATTCAGAAGCGGATCACTCCTGCTGATACCATATCGCAACAGGACAATACGATCTTTTTTTTCTATGGCTCTTTCGTACCACTTTACAGCTTTATCCATATTACCTAAGTCTGCATAAATTATGGCTATGACAGATGGATAAATAGATGCTACTTCTAACGATTCGATATTAAGTCCCTGAAAGATTTTTCTTGCTTCACTTAAATGCCCCCGGGAGATTAGAATCCTGAATTTTATAAACTCTGATAATTGAGGAATTTCTAATTGTGATGCCAACTCCAACACTTTGTCATAAGACTTGATTCCCATATAAGCATTAATCAGGATTATATTGTTCAGCTCTATTTTCGGATTTATTAAAAACACATTGTTCGCTAATTTTATTGCTTCAGAGTATTTCTGTTCTGCCAGATAGATGTTGGCCCTTACCATTTGAATAATGAATGAGAGCGGGTCCAATTCTTCTGCAATGTCAAGTTCTTCGTGGGCTAACTTAAACTTCCCCCGGACATTATAATACTCAGCCAGCCACTGATGAGCAGTGGCATAATTGGGATTTATCCGGATTGCCTTCAAGTAATTTTTTTCAGCTGAATCAAATTCCCATTTCCAGTCACTTTCAATCTCTCCCAGGGCTGAATAAGCTTGAGCAAGATTTTCATCTATTGATAAAGCCTTCAAACAATTTTTTTCTGCTTTTGCATAGGCAGATTTCACTAGATCCGGGTAAAGCTCTCCTATTACCGTGTAGGTATCGGCCAGCCCTGAATATCCAAGCGCATATTCCGGATCAAGTTCCACAGCTTTATTGAAATAAAATATAGCTTTCTCAAGATCCCCGGCACTCCTTTTATTCCAGTGGAATCTTCCCTGCAGGTATAATTTATATGCCTCTATATTCTCGGTTGGTTTTTGATTAATCCTTATGGTGGTGGCAGGAAGTAGTTTTACTCTTAAAGTTTTGGCAATCTGATTTGCAACATCACTCTGGATATCAAAGATATCCTTCATAGCGCGGTCATACGTCTCAGCCCATATATGATTATCGGTTTTTGCATCGATCAATTGAGCTGTTATTCGCACTTTCTCCTTGCTCTGACGTACACTACCTTCCAGGATCGTAGTGACTCCCAATTCATTCGCTATATCTTTTATCTTTTTTTCCTTATTTTTAAAGTAAAAAACCGATGTCCTGGAAATTACTTTCAAACCAGTGATTTTGGATAGCTGGGTAATAATATCTTCGGTGATACCATCACAGAAATATTCGTTTTGTTGATTCTCACTCATGTTTTTGAACGGTAAAACTGCTATCGACTTATTTTCCACATTTACAGGTTTGGAGAAGAAAAACATATAGATAAATGTAAAAGCAAAAATAATTAACACAGATATCCCGGCAAAGAGAAATTTCTTGTTTTTATTTGTTGAAGTTATCTCTGATTTTTGCTTATTGTTTTGAGATTTCAATTTATTTAGAATCTCCTTAAGATTTATAATTATTTCACTAACATTTTGAGGACGCTGATCCGGATTCTTATTAAGCATTCTGCTCAATGAATTTCCAACTTCTCCTGGTACTTCAGGGATCACACCTGATAAGGGCTCAGGTTCCTCATTTAGAATCGAGTAGATAACAGCCTGGTCATAATCACCTTTAAAAGGTAATTGGCCTGTTACCATTTCATACATAACAACACCAAGGGACCAGATATCGGTTTTGTGATCCACTTCGATCCCTTTAGCCTGCTCCGGAGATATATAATGGACGGTTCCCAGGGTGGAGGATTCTTTCGTCAGTTGAGTTACACCCTTTAACTTTGCCAGGCCAAAATCAAGTATTTTAACCTGGCCACCTTTATTAATAATTATATTCTGGGGTTTTATATCCCGGTGGACAATACCGGATTCATGTGCACATTTGAGCCCTTCGCAAATCTGAGTAGTTATATTTATAATTTGATTCAGTTGTAGGGGCGAGGTAACCTCGCCCTTACATATGATGTCTTTTAACGTTTCACCCTCCACATATTCCATGGCAATATATGTCTGATCTTCAAATTCATTGATCTCATAGATTGTTACTATATTTTGAT
>JAGLQR010000281.1 GCA_023136725.1 Candidatus Aminicenantota bacterium | reverse complement strand
CAATGGCATTTTACGGATTTAAAGGCCTGGATACTTCACTAAAATCGATTTTAATTAAATAGAGAGAGAATTAAATGTTAACAGCGACAATTTTTTTAATGGGACTCGGGTTGGTGGCATCTCTGATTCTGGTAGTTGCATCAAAGGTCTTCTACGTATGGGAAGATCCCCGCATAGAAGAAGTATCTGATGCACTTCTTGGTGCTAATTGCGGAGGATGCGGATATGCAGGTTGTGCAGCAGCTGCGGAGGCTGTGGTTCAGAAGAAAGCTTCTCCGGATGTATGTGTTGCAGGCGGTTTTGAGATTGCAAAAGCGGTAGCAGAGGTCATGGGATTGACGGTAGAGGAGAAGGAACCGGAATTTTCAAAGCCTGGCTGCACATACGGGTTTCAGGATGCCGATCTCAAGTATGAATATGATGGGCTGTATGACTGCAGGGCTGCAGTCATGCTTTACAATGGAAGTAAGATATGCGAAATAGGCTGCCTCGGATTAGCGACCTGTGTTAATGCATGTCCTTTTAATGCTCTCTCCATGGGTGAGAACAATCTTCCGGTTGTAGATAATAATAAATGTACCGGATGCGGAATATGTGAAGAGATTTGCCCTAAAGGGATAATAACACTCTCATCCGCTACAATCCGTTTAATGTCAGATCAGAAATTGTCGGAATGTACTGCTCCCTGTCAAAGGCATTGCCCTGCAGAGATTGATATCCCACGTTATATATGTGAGATCAGAGCAGGCAACTATGAGGGTGCGTTAAGGACAATAAGGGAAAAGAATCCTTTTCCGCTGATCTGCGGGTGGATCTGCCCGGCTCCGTGTGAAGAAGAGTGCAGAAGAAACTTATTGGATGACCCGGTAGCAATAAACGGATTGAAAAAATTTGTTGCAGATCTGGAAAGAGAAAATGGAGAATATAAATTACCATATCTTCCTCCCGTATCAGGGAAAAGGGTTTCAGTTATCGGTGGTGGAATTGAGGGACTTACTGCATCATATTTTCTAAGACGGATGGGACATGATGTTACCATAATCGAATCAACTGAAAAGCTGGGAGGAATCCTCAGATACGTTATCAGTGATGACAGACTTCCGAAGGAAGTACTTGACTGGGAGATCAATGGTATCCTGAGTTTGGGAATTAAACACAAGACAGGGATTACTGCCGGAAGGGATATCTCGTTCAAGTCAATGATGGAAGAAGGTGAAAATATGGTGTTGGTTACAGCCGGAGGATGGGATAGCCGGCAGATAATGAATAACACTATGATATCTGATAGTTTAATCCCAAAATCAAATCTACTGTTAAATTTTCTGATGAGCGGTGAATCTGATCGCCCTTCAGTTAAGAAAAAACGTATAGTAATAGTTGGAGAAGGAAATTCTGCTGTGAAAGCGGCAGATATATGTCTGGAGAGCGAAGCATCCAAAGTATGTCTTATTTTCCCCTTTTCAAGAGAGGAAGCGATCGAGCGAAATCTGGATATTTCAGTAAAGAAAAGTCTTGAAATTGTATTCTCGTCGGAAATTTCAGAATTGAGTGGAATCGGGAATGATCTGAAGTACCTTTTCATAAGGGATGAGTATGGTGATATTAATGAGATCGGGATCGATTATTTATTGATCGATTCAGGTAGAATACCTGAAATGCTGTTTGACCTGGATAAAGATTCAGAAAGCTGGAGATCTGTTGAAGTTTTGAAAGTTTTTGGTAAAGAAAATTCAGGTGGAATATTTGCATTAAAGAATATAGGCAGGCCAACCGATCTTGAGAAGGTTGTTGTTGCAGTCGGAATCGGAAGGAAACTTGCGAGAGGGCTCCATCTCTATTCAAAAGGTGAGGATATTGCACCCGAAGAGAAAGTTATCACAGATGAAAGCCAGGTTGCAAATGTGTTCCGAATTCCGAACAGACAAGCTCTTATCAATTATAAAGAGAAATATGATCCATCAGAGATATTCACTTTAGAGATGTCAAAAGATCAGGCTGAGAGGTGTTTAAGTTGTGGTTTGATATGTTACAAGAAAGGTCATCAAGTCTGTAAATTAATGTAAGGCGCAAATATGGAAATAACAATTAAGATTAATAATGAAGAGTATGATTTTGAAATAGGTGAAACAATTCTGGAGGTAGCAAGAAGAAACGGAATACATATTCCCACTCTTTGTAATCTCGAAGGGACAAAACCGACCGGAGCCTGTAGAATATGTATAGTTGAGCTGGGAAAGATGAGTGCTCCGGTTGCATCATGTTCTACACCCGCTGCTCCCGGAATGGATATTCAGACCGAATCCCCCAGAATCCGGAAAGCCAGGAAGACGATTATTGAATTGTTGATGATCTCCGGGAACCATAATTGTGCAGCAATAGGAAACTCGAAGACAGATCTGACTGACTTCATGCAGGAGGTCAACGAATATGACGGATCAGGAAGTATCTGTACTGCATATAGTGAATGTGAACTTCAGTCCCTTGCTTACAAATATATGGTAAATAACAGGACATTGGAAAGGATTCCGACCAATTATCCTCTTGAAAATGATGATCCATTGATCGGCAGAGATTTCTCCAGATGTATCCTTTGTGGAAGATGCGTTCAGGCATGTACTGAAGTATCTGTTATTAATGCGATTTCTCATGGCTACAGGGGAAATGTAGCAAAGATAGTTGCAAGAGGTGATAAACCTCTTCCGGATTCAGAGTGTGTATATTGTGGAGAATGTCTACAGGTTTGTCCTGTAGGTGCTCTATATGAAAAAAGGAGTAAGTATGATCAGCGAGTCTGGGACGTAACCAGGGAGAAATCCACATGTTATTATTGCGGGATTGGATGCAGGATAGTCGTAAGTACCAAGAACAATAAGATTATTAAAATAGACGGATCAGATGAAGGCGAACCGAATAGAGGACAGCTGTGCTTTAAAGGGAGGTTCGGGTACGACTTTTTGTATAATGAGAAAAGGTTGATGAAGCCAATGATCCGATCAGGCGGAAAGTTAAAGGAAGC
>JAGLQR010000280.1 GCA_023136725.1 Candidatus Aminicenantota bacterium | reverse complement strand
AGTTCTGAAAAACCTGACCACTCTCACCATAGGTGACAAGTTCGTAAGGGTAAAGAGCAACCTTGAAATCCAGGTTGTTATCTATCATCACCTGAAAAGCTTTCCCTTCGATAGTTTTTCCCTTATATGAGTCGACAGGCTTTCCGGATAATTCTTCTCCCGGCCTGTATCTGTATCCGTATATTCTTCCGGTAGTGATCAATTCTTCCAGAAACTCCGGAATGATTTCATCATGAAGGTGATCCGGAATATAACGCAATGCATTTTTCATTGCAGTAACAATTTCACTTTGGTTGAGATTCAGCCCGCGATTTGGAGCTCTTCTTATTCCATCTCTGAACTTCTTTTCAGGTGGTAAATTATCGGGTAATTTAAAGGATATTGCCTCTTTTAGGTCCATTTTTCCTCCAGGTGCAACTATATTCAAATCGGGGGTAGTTGTCAAGATTAACCTTCACAAGAATCCTTTACCAAATTTCACAGATATCGTATAATTAGATCCACGATCTACCGGAGGGAAAAATGAAAGTATTAGTAATAGGTTCCGGCGGGAGAGAACACGCTCTTACCTGGAAGATTTCTCAATCAAAAAGGGTTGAAAAAATATTTGCTCTGCCAGGAAGCTGCGGGATAGGAGAGTTAGCCGAAATAGTAGATATCGATGCCTCTAATATTATAGAGATTGCAGATTTTGCACAAAAGGAAAAGATCCATCTTACAGTGGTCGGTCCTGAACTTCCGCTATCCCTGGGTATTGTAGATGAGTTTAACAGAAGAAATCTTAAAATATTCGGGCCAACCCAGAAAGCAGCCCAGATTGAAACTTCAAAAGTATTTGCAAAAGAATTCATGAAGAAGAACAAAATCCCCACATCAGACTTTAAAGTATTCAACTCAGCAATGGATGCTGTAAATCATCTTAAGTCTGTAGAGTTTCCGGTAGTAATAAAAACTGATGGCCTTGCTGGAGGGAAAGGGGTCTTTGTATGCAAAAACATCGCTGAAGCTGAAGAGAGTGTGAGGACGATCCTGCTTGAAAGCAAGTTCGGAAAAGCAGGAGAACAAATAATAATTGAAGAATTCCTTAAAGGTGAGGAACTCTCTTTCATCGTAATATCTGATGGAAAGAGGGCACTCCCCATGGCCACATCAATGGACTATAAAAAAGCACTTGAAAATGATGAAGGCCCCAATACAGGAGGTATGGGAGCGATATCTCCATCTCCGATAATTTCAACAAAATTATTCAATGAAATAATGAAAACAATAATAATCCCCACCATCGATGGGATGAGGTTCGAGGGGAAAGAGTTCAGAGGTGTTCTTTATGCCGGATTGATGATCACTTCATCCGGGCCCATGACACTGGAGTTCAATGCAAGATTCGGAGACCCGGAAACACAGGCGTTAATGTTGAGGCTGCAAAGCGATATTGTTGATATTTTCGAAGGTTCTGTCGAAGGGAGCCTTTTTGATGTTGAAATGAAATGGGACGATAATGTCTCTGCCTGTGTAGTTCTGACCTCTGAGGGATATCCGGGAAATTATGAGACGGGAAAAGAAATTGACGGGCTAAAGAGAGCTAAAGCAACCGGATCTGAGATCTTCCAAGCCGGAACAAAACTGGAAGATAACAAGCTTTTTACTTCCGGAGGACGCGTCCTTAACGTTTGTTCGAAAGGCAAGACCATGAAGGATACAATGGAACAGATTTACGATTCAATACAATTTATCAATTTTGACAATATGTTCTTTCGCAAAGATATCGGAGGTATGAAAAAATGAACCCGAAAATTGGAATGATAATGGGGAGCGATTCAGATTATCCTTATGTAGAAGGTGGAATAAAACTGCTGAAAAAGTTTGAGATCCCTTTTCTTGTTGAAGTCAGTTCAGCACACAGAACCCCAGAAAGGACAACAGAACTGGTTAAGCATTTTGAAAAATCCGGGATAAAGGTCATAATTGCAGCCGCAGGCGGAGCCGCTCACCTCCCGGGAGTAATTGCAGCTCACACCCTCCTTCCTGTTCTGGGTGTCCCCATTACTTCATCAATATCCGGACTCGACTCTCTTTACTCAATAGTTCAGATGCCAGGCGGTATTCCTGTCGCAGCTTTCAGCATAGGGAACTCGGGCGGGATAAATTCAGTTCTCTTTGCGATGGAAATACTTGCACTGGAAGACAAATCGATCAGGGATAAGCTTGTCGAATTCAGAAAAGACCAGGGTGAAAAAGTGCTGGAAAAAAGTATAAGACTCCAAAAAAAAATTGAAGATGAATGAACTTTTATGTCAGTTTTTTCGGATGCCGTACAAATCAGGCCGAGATCCAGGAATGGATTATCGAACTGGAAAATCACGGATACAGGCTGACTGATGATATCGAAGAAGCTGAATTCGGTATTCTTAACACATGCAGTGTAACTGAAAAAGCCGAAAGGGATGTCATAAGATTTTTAAGTAAAATTTACAAAAAATCAAATATCCCATGGATTGTCACAGGATGTACTATTTCCAACAACGACCGTTCACTTGACAAAAGATATAGTAACTATCTTTTCCTTAATAATATAGAGAAAAAAGGGATCATTGAGCTGATCAGGGAAAAATTCCCTTTCAGTAACAACGTGATATTTCACTCCTCATTCCGGTCAAGATTTTTTCTTAAAGTTCAGGATGGATGTAATTTTAATTGTTCTTTTTGCATCGTCCCATCTTTGAGAGGGAAATCGGTCAGTATAACACCGGAAGAGCTGGTAGAAAAAGCTGAATATTATTCATCTCTCGGATACAGAGAAGTTATATTGACAGGCATCAACCTCTCTTCATACGGATACGACCTGTTCCCGAGACGCAATATACTTGAATTGACGAAATCCCTTTCAAAAGTGAAGGACATTGATATCATACGGATGAGCTCTCTTGATCCTCGCTTCATTGATTTCAAATTCATTAAAGAGCTGAGTGGAATAGCAAAAATAGCCAACAGTTTTCATTTCTCTTTTCAGAGTGGAAATGACTCCATCCTCAGGA
>JAGLQR010000028.1 GCA_023136725.1 Candidatus Aminicenantota bacterium | reverse complement strand
GAACTTAAATCTTTAAAATACTATTTTCTCCAATTCCGAAATGCAGGAATTTTCTATGAAAATCTCACAAAGATGATCTCAGGACACCTTGTAGACTCACTTGACCCTATTGAACTTATCGTAGAGGCAGAATTCACATCACGTGGCGGAATAAGCTCCAAAGTCTCAACAACCTACAAAAAAAAATAGATTATTTCACTTATTGATTGATATCGAGGATCTTTATATATTTATTTTCGATTACTTCCCAGGAGTAGTTTTCTTTGAAGAATTTTCGTCCGTTCTCACCCATCCGTTCTCGGACATCCTTGTTGTCTAAAAGTATACTGAAGACTTCCCTGAACTGATTATAGTTCGTATACCATAATCCGGCATTGCTTCTCTGGCATTGCCCTTTAAGAACATCAGTCCTGCCGTTTGCAATAACCGGGATCCCTATTGCCCAGGCTTCAAGTGTAACCATTGAGAGAGATTCATATTGGGATGGAATTACGAGAAATTCAGATCCTGATAAGGCATCAAACTTCTCATTATCTTCAATGAATCCCAGATATTCAATATTTTTATGTTCAGGTATATCTATTACTGATTTTCCTACCAGAACAAGCTTGATATCACTTTTTTTTTCATCAGAAAACCTGATGAAATGCCTTATAAGCTCAGGAACGCCTTTGTTCTCATCAAGCCGTCCTATATATAAAATATACTCGGAATTGATCCCGTATTTTTTCCTGAATGAATCCGCATCGAATTTTTCCGGAATTTCCGAACCTACGCCCACTATATCACCGGGAACATCTCTGTTCCCTGAAATTTTATTTATAATTTCTTTCTCTTCATGTGAGTTATAAATAATTGCAGAAGGCATATGAAAGAGATCTTTAAACAATCTCATATAAATAACCTCATCATGTTCTGCTGTTGGTACAAGGACGGATTTCTTTCCGAATTTCTTCAGCCCTTCATATGAGTGATAATATCTGTATGAAAAGAATATATATTTATAAAATTCATCTCCCCTCTTCTCAAGTTCACTGATAAGATCCGGCATGTAAGGCCCCTCTTCATACAACCACTCTCTTTCATCATCAAGAGTATGCTCGTTTTTAAATATTTTTCTCTGCAATTTACCGAACTTTTCCGGATCTCTCTCCCTTGAAACCCTGAACCTGTTTATCGTTATCCCGTTTATTATCTCTTTACCATTTTTATAGTGATGCCCCCATGTCAGATAGTCTAGAGCAGTGGATGTAAACACCTCAACTTCAATATGCTTTGCCATTTTTTCCGCAATAAGCCGGGCATGATACTCTGCTCCCCCGTTTATTTCGAGGCCGTATCTCTGGACAATAATTCCGATCTTTTTAACCATTTAATAATTATATCATGAATCCATGATTTTTCATCCCTGAAGAAGGTGGAAAACAACTACAACTGCCTTGACTTTTTGACAGTAATTTCGTTATAAATTTAAATCAAATCCGGAGGTAATAATGAATGTATTTGTACTGATAAAACAGGTACCTGATACTGAAGCAATGTTGTCAGTAAAAGATGGGACTTCAATTAATGAAGAAAGTATAAAATGGATCATCAGTCCTTATGATGAATATGCGCTCGAAGAAGCTTTAAAGTTAAAAGAAAAAGACCCGGCAGTAATAGTAAATGCAATGACATTAGGGCCACAAAGAGTTGAGAGTGCTCTTCGAAGTGCTCTGGCAATGGGAGCGGATAACGGTATTCATATAGAATGTGATGAAGACCTTGATATTGAAACCAGGGCAAGAATGCTTGCTGAAGCGATTAAAAAAGAATCTGATACGGGGATTGTTTTTATCGGGAAACAGGCCATCGATGATGATTCGAATCAAACTCATATTCTTGTTGCTGAATACCTTGACATGCCTGTCACTACAAATATTATCTCATTCAAACTGGAAGGAGATAAGGTGACCTGCGAGCGGGAAATTGAAGATGGAGATGTCGAAACGGTTGAAATGAATACTCCTTGTGCAGTTACAGCCTCTAAAGTTTTGAACACTCCCAGATATGCTTCTCTCATGGGCATTATGAAAGCAAAAAAGATCGAGTTAAAGAAAATCACCCTTTCTGATCTGGGAAACATTTCAACAGAGAAAAAAACTTTTACAAAAAGGTTATATTCTCCTCCCGAAAAAGCACCAGGTAGAATTCTTGAAGGTGAACCCGAAGAGATGGTAAAAGAACTTGTCAGCATTTTAAAAGATGAAGCAAAGGTATTATAGGAGACCGAAATGTCAAATTTAGGAATATATATAGAAATAAAGAAAGGAAAGATCCAGAAAAATGTAAAGGAAGTTGTCTCTCTTGCAAAATCATCAGGCAATACCATCTTTGGTGTTATATTTACAAATGAATTTCAAAACTTCAAGGATGAATTGAATGGTTTTGATAAGATAATCAATGTGAAAGGGGATAGCCTGGTTTTCCATCCCGATTCTTTCTCGGAGACTATAGCAGAAATTATAAAAGAGCATGACATGGAATATTTCATGGGCTCATATTCATTTAAAGCTAAAGAAATTTTCCCAAGAATTGCAGGAAAACTCGACGAATGTTCTTTAGTGAATGATTGTGTCAATTATGACTTTGGATCCGCTATAGCAATAAAACCGGTATATTCAGGCAAACTTCTTAAAGAGATCGAAATAAAGAACAAATTGAAACTTATCACTTTAAGGTCAAATGTTTTTCCTGTAGTAGATCTTGATGCAGGTTCACCTGAATTAATAGAGAAAACAATTTCAGACAAAATAAGATCAAAAGTAATAAATGTTAAAAAATCCGAATCAAAAAGTATAGATATCATGGATGCAGATATTATTGTCTCCGGTGGAAGAGGAATGAAAGAAAAAGAAAATTTCCAGATACTTGAAGGCCTTGCTTCTATATTGAATGCAGGTGTCGGGGCTTCCAGAGCAGCGGTAGATTCTGAATTTGCATCGTATAACATGCAGGTTGGTCAGACAGGTAAAGTAGTAAATCCGAAGCTTTATATTGCAATCGGTATCTCAGGCGCCATTCAACATTTTGTCGGAATGAAAACATCGAAGATCATTGTTGCTATAAATAAAGATTCTGAAGCACCTATTTTCAAGAAAGCTGATTATGGAATTATTGGAGATCTTTTTAAAATAGTCCCGATGCTTAAGGATGAATTAGAAAAAGTACTTTAATAGATAGACTCTATACTATTTTTTTGATCTCGTTTTTGATAGATTCCCACTTGCTGTCAGGAATACTTGCGCCGATAACCTCAACAACTCTTGATGCAAGTAGTGATCCGATCTTTCCGCATTTCTCCAATGAAAGGTTATTGCTCTGGCCATAGAGGAAACCGGCAGCATAAAAATCTCCGGCTCCTGTAGTATCCACAGGGACTACTTTACAAGGATCAATTTTATATTCATTCTTGTCCTCATCAATGATTAATGAACCTTTTGAACCGATTTTCACTACAGCTGTCCCGCAAAAATCTGATAAAGCTGAAACTGCATCCCCGGGAGATTCTTTTCCTGTGAAAACTCTTGCTTCATCCTCATTTGCAAATACAATATCAACATATTCCTTAACAGAATTTTTCAGGAAATCAATATTCTCTTCCACTATATTAAAACTGGCCAGATCCACTGCAATTTTCAGTCCTGCTTCTTTTGCAAGCTCAAGTGACCTGATAACCAATTCATGATTCTGAACCATATATCCTTCAAGAAAAAAGTGAGTATTTCCGTTAAAAAGTTCAATGCTAAGATCACTTGAAGTCAATTCGATCGCGGCTCCCAGATAAGTTGCAAAAGTTCTTTCAGAATCGGCAGCAATCATACATATCGCTGTACCGGTACCCTGTTCTCCCTTAAACAGATGAGGTGTTATTCCATTATCCTTCATTTCGTTCCTGAAAAAATCACCGAACTCATCCTCCCCTATCTTCCCGATATAACCGGTATTAACTCCAAGTTTTGATAGTCCGTTGATCGCGTTTGCAACAGATCCGCCTGTTACCCTCTCTTTTTTTATTGATTCTGATCTTTTCAGTATATCCTTTGCCATATTGAGATCTATATGATTCATACTCCCTTTTTCAAATGAAAGTGATTCTACAAAAGAATCCTCTACGATCATTAGAAGATCAACAAGTGCATTGCCCAGTCCAAGTATCTTGCTCATTATGCCTCCACCTTTATTTCGAGAACTTCTTTATTCAAATAACCGATCAATTCCGTTAATAAATTCCTTATTTTTATTTTATCTCCATTATCTGTCAATTTTTGTAAATCGGCAGCTAATTCAGTCCCTTTATCAAAACCAAAAACTCCCGCAACACCCTTAATGTCATGAGCTATTCTTCTTATCTCTGAATAATTTTCGGATTCAAAAAATTCAGAAAGTTTGGATACATTATCCTTCACAGTAATTTTAAACTCAGTTTTTAGATTTTCAAGAAATATTTTATCTGAGATATCATCAATAATTTCATCCATTACAAACTCCTGTCCAGATTATAGTTTTTCTTATCAGAGGGGAGCATAATACTTTATCCCTTTTTCATGATTCTTTATTTCATTTATTAGATTTGAAACATCTTTTTTATTACCGAGATCTATTTTCTCTACATTTACAACCAGAAGTGGAGATGTTCTGTAATTAAAAAAATAATAATTATATGCTTCGAAAAGCTCTCTCCAATACTCCTGAGGAACATTTCTCTCAAATTTGTTCGGTGAGGCCTTTATTCTTCTTATCATTTCGGAAAATGAGATCTGTAGATAAACAACAAGATCCGGGACCGTTATTTTTTCAGACAAAATACCGTATATCCTTTTATAAATCTCAATATCCTCATCATTAAGAACAACATGAGAATAAATTGCTTCCCTGGAAAAGAGATAATTACTTACACTGCTTTTGTAGAAAAGGCCTTTCTGCTTCATGCTCATTTGCTGAGAGTATCTGTTCAGGAGGTAAATCAATTGATTTTTCAAGCCAAAACTATTTTCACCTTCGGCAAGAGACATGTAGAACTCATCTGCAAAAGGATTATTTTTGTCGTCAAGGATGATCTTTGAGTTGAATTCTTCTGCAATTACATGGGCTAGATCAGTTTTTCCAGTCCTGACAAGTCCGTCTATTACTATATAATTTAACTTTTCCACAGAAAAAAATTATATCATTTAATCCCGTCAATGTAAATTTGGAATGGGAATGGAAATACAGTTTCCTATAACTACTATTTCTGTATACTTTTTATGATCTTCCTCAATGAGATCATAACATCTGAAGGGGATATTTTTTTTGTGGGATTAAAGTTGTTCATTTCATCAAGTTTCAGGATCTGAGTCTTCAGAAGAAATTTTATATTTCTATAGTTTCTATGTAATGGAGAAATGTCAGAAGGTTCGAGCTCTATTGCGGAGGGTGTAAACTTCAGGTAAAGTTTGCTCTTATCCTGAAGAAAATCAAGCAATGACGATATTACGGTGGCGTAAAATGATCTGCTTATTATAGTAAACCTGTCAAAACTATGTCCCGGATTTCCTTTGATAATTCCTGAAGAACATACTTTGATAATATGATCTTTTGCAAATGAATTTTTAATATCTGTAAGAATTACAGGCTGACCTTCATAAAAAATGTAATCTCCGAAATAATGTCCTATTAGAGCTGCAAGTTCCTCACGATTAATATTTTCTTTAAAAAATATATTTTTAAATTTAACAGGAAGATCAATTTCATGAAATTTTATTTTAAGATCATTGATCCGGTTCGTTATTGAAATATCTCCCGGTTTTAACTTCAATAACTTTTTAAAAATAACAATTGCTGAATCAAGGTTTTCTGAGTTCTCATATGATTCTGCCAGTTTATTCAGGATATCTATTTCATTTGGCCTGTTCTCCAGAGCATATTCATAATATTTGGAAGCATTAACGAAATCATTGTTCTGGAAATAATGATCTCCGATCTTTAGTTTAATTTCAGTAATTTCCGGTGAAAATTCCGATGCTTTCTCAAGACTCCGGATATAACCTTCATTATTATTTGAAGTAAGATTCTCATCTGCATTCTTCATGTGCTTTTGTGTTTCTCTGGATTTGATAAATTCATATTTTGTCCGTATCCAGGCCGTTTCCGGATATTTTGATAAAAGCTCTGAATAGATCAGGAATGCCTTTTCATGATCATTTCTTATCTCACTTATCATTGCAAGTCCATATTCAGCCTGAATATTGTCTTTTTCAAGCTTTATTGATTCTTTGAAATTTCTTGCTGCATTATTCAGTTTATTTTTCAAAAGGTATACATATCCGAAAGCATTGTATAGTTTGTAATCCTGTGAGTTACTCTCCTTGAATTTCTCATATGCAAGGTCAACCTGTCCGGTTTTAAGACTTTCCCACCCCTCTTTAAAGAATGGATCGTTATATCCTTTTACGTCTATTTCCGGGATATCAATATCATATTTAACTTTCTTTGTAGTGACACAGCTTGTAAATGCGAATAAAATTATAAGAACAATGATGAGATAACTTTTCATTTCAGATCTCCTTGTTTTCATTTGAGAATTTTACCATTTTTTCCCTGTCACATAAAACGTCAAAGTTTATTACTTCTCCTTTATATGATCTGTTAAGTACAATTGCCCACTTCGAAATACTATTAACTCTTGTGTCAGATTTATTCAATGAAAACCTGAATCTGTCATAATATCTAAAAAACTTATTAAAAATAATTTTTTTTAATTTAGTTATCCCTATCTCCATCTTGGCTGATATGTAAACAGCATCATCATCTGATCGATCTTTTTTATCTGACATCTCATTTCCATTATCCAGGTTATCGATCTTATTATAAACTGTGATGATTTTATCAGCATCCACATTCATGCTACGTAAAACTTTTAATACTTCGGATATCTGTTTTTCGTTGTCAGGATCAGAAATGTCCGAAAGCAGTAGAATAATATCTGATTCATTGATCTCCTCAAGAGTTGCATAAAATGATGTCAGAAGTTCTTCAGGCATATCCCTTATAAACCCTACAGTATCAGACATGAGGCAATAATACCCTTTTCCTTTCTCTCTAAGGTCCACTCGCCTTACAAGCGGATCAAGAGTTGAGAAAAGTTTTTTTGTTACAAATACAGCTTCATTCGTCAGAAGATTAAATAGTGTAGATTTCCCTGCGGAAGTATATCCCACAATCGAAACAAGCGGTACAGGACTTTGTTGTCTATGCTTCCTTTGAAGTGCTCTGTTACCTCTTACTTTTTCAAGTTTCTTCTTAATTATTGATATTTTTTTCTTTATTACCCTGCGATCAGACTCAAGTTTTGTCTCACCCGGACCCCTCGTTCCTATTCCGCCACCCAACCTTGATAGTTCTATACCTTTACCGATCAACCTCGGAAGCATGTAAAGAAGTTGTGCCAATTCAACTTGAAGTTTCCCTTCAAGGGTTCTTGCATGAAGAGCAAAAATATCAAGAATAAGTCTTGTTCTGTCAATAACTTTAATATCAAGCTTTTTCTCCAGGTTTCTCTGCTGTATGCTTGATAAAGGATTCATAGATACGATCATATCAATATCATTAGCATCAATATAAGTTTCAATTTCCTCAACTTTCCCTTTTCCCATGAGATAACTTCTATCCGGATATCTCCCTTTTTGTATGATTTTACCAGAATAAGTTCCACCGGCAGTTTCAACAAGTGAAATTACTTCATCGAGGATCGTTCCGATTGTAAAATCATTATAATTCTTATCGAATAATCCCGTTATCAGAACATTTTCAATTTGATTCATTTATTTTCTGTTTAAGAAATGTCAGGATTTCAGAACTTTCATGAGGTTCAAACCAGGTAATATCCTTTTCACTTCGAAACCATGTCATCTGTCTTTTAGCAAAATTTCTGGAATGCTGTTTAATAAGATTAACAGCTGCATTCTGTCCGATCTCATTTCTCAACACCATGCTCATTTCTTTATACCCTATTGACATCATCGGGCTGCATGATGATTCATGAATTTTCAGTAGTTCTTCTACCTCTTCAAGAAGTCCTTCTCCGACCATTTCATCAACCCTCTTGTTGATCCTTTCATACATTAATTGTCTTTGAAGTTTTAATCCTATTCTAATAAATTCATGATCCTTGAAAGGAGAAGTAGTTATCGATGAAATATTACTTGGAGTTATCCTGTTGTTATAATAAATTTCCAAACCTCTGATTATCCTCTGTTTATCAGCAGGACCGATCTTCTCAGCATATTCTTTGTCAATTCCGTATAATCTGCCCCATAAATAATCAAGCCCTTTTTCTTCTTCTATTTTTATTAATTGTTCTCTTGAGATCCTTTTGTCCATGTTCTCTTCAAATATCCCCCGGATCATTGCTCTGAGATATAATGCAGTTCCTCCACATACGACAGGAAGTTTTCCCCTGGTATTCATATCTTTTACAATATCAACGGTCAGTTCAAGGAATTTATTAACACTAAAATGTTCATCAGCATCCAGAATGTCTATCATATGATGTGGAACTCCTCTTTTTTCACTTTCGCTGATCTTTGAGGATCCGATATCAAATCCTTTATATATCTGAACAGAATCTGCAGATATAATCTCCCCGTTGAATTTTTCAGACAAAAAAACCGCAAGTCGGGATTTCCCAACACCTGTCGGGCCTATAATTTGAACAATTTTATTCATTGATAATATTTATATACAAAGTGTTAAGAGCAAAATCAGAAAAAGTATCAGGAGGAATATAGCCTGATATTTTTTTATCTCTAATTTCCTGTTCCTTTCAGCCATCTTAATATTTGATTCTCATAATCTATTCCAAGATTCTTTTTTACAGCAAAGATCTGTGCATAAAGCAATTCCTCAAGTCCTCTCACAAATTCTGAACTATGGTTTTCGTAATCGTGATACCAAACTTTTTTTAATATTTTTTTATCAATCAACTTTCCATTCTTATCAATTTCAGCACCTTTTAGAAAAACCGGCAAATTATCCCGGATATCATCAATAGAATTTGAAAGAATTGATAATGCAACAGGGCCTATTTCTTTTGATATTATCTTATAGATCATTTCAAATTTAATATTATAGTGCTTTAAAGCTTCCTCATAAGAACTGAACGAGATGTTCATTGAAAGATAATCTTCCTTCAAATTTTCTCCGATTTTGGAGGGTTTTTCGGTGGACAATACATCTATAAGGTAAAAATAGTAGATATACTTAAGAGTATCCTTCTCTTTCAGTTCACTTTCCTTAAGGATCATATCCATATTTCTCAGTTTTATGCATAAGTTCAGCACATGTTGTTCAAAAGGTAGAATATCTGCAGGTAATTCAGGATTTTTATTTTTAATAAATAATTCGTTCACAATCTCAAATTTTTCCCGGATCACATTGCTGTATTCATTATTTCTGATCTTTTCCAATATAAAATTTTCAATTGGAATATTCAATTCTATGTTCTCAGAGATATCTGCTGAAATCCAATCCACACTATATTCCCCGGACACAGATTCAGAGATATTATTTAAAAGCAATTTCTGATGATTTTTTACAAAGCTCCATAGCTGTTCATAGGTTATCAAATCAGACTCGACAAGCTCTTTCCCCAACCTTGATCCATTCTCTGAACCAGATACTTTGGCTTTTTTCAGGTCAGATTCCTTTAAATTCTCATTTTTCTTCAAGTATTCATAAAAATTTTCTTTAGATTCATCTGTATAAATAAAACTAATTTCATTATCTTTTATAAGGATTTTTTTTGAATGTTTATTAATGATTAATTCTAATTCGCACTTTTTATGACCTGATTTTAAGATCATTGATAAAACTTCTACGATATTATCATCAGTAAAACTGCCTTTCATTTTAGAAACATGGTCCATTAATTATTGTCAATTAATTGTTACTTTATCGTTTTTTGAAATATCTCTCTCTTCCTCAATTTTCTTGAGCATTTCTTCCGAAACATCTCCAGTTGGATAAATACCCGTAAAACAGGCTTTACAAAATGATTTGATATCCTTGTTCTGTTGTCTGACTGCTTTTTCCATATCATCAAGATCCTGATATATAACCATATCTGCTCCGATCTTTTTCGCAACTTGTTCCGGTGTTGAGTTTATAGCAATAAATTCCTGTTTTCTTTGCATATCAATCCCATATACACATGGATTTGTTAATGGTGAGGAATATGAGAGGAAAATAATACTTTTCGCTCCGGTATTGCGAACCATCTGCACAATTGAACGTGATGTATTCCCCCTCACGATGGAGTCATCTACCAGAAGTATATTCTTGCCCTTGAATACCTCTGGTATAGGATTCAATTTATTGCTGATCGATTTTTTACGCTGATCATTCCCGGGCATGATAAAAGTGCGCCCGATATACCTGTTCTTAACCAGACCTTCTCTGTATTTAAATTTCATTATTCTTGCGATCTCGATCGCCGCCGCCCGTGAGGAATCAGGTATCGGGACAACAACATCAATATCTAATTTCATATTTCTGATCTTTTTTGTTATTGCTCTTCCGAGTTCAACTCTGGATTTATAAACATTGATCTTGTTTAGATAAGAATCAGGCCTGGCGAAATATATATATTCAAATATACACGGGCGATGAGGTTTTTTTAGAATTCTTTTTTTAAAAACCTTTTTTGAGCTATCAATGAAAATTGCTGAACCAGGCTCAAGATCTTCAATTTCATTAAATCCCATAACATCAAGTGATAC
>JAGLQR010000279.1 GCA_023136725.1 Candidatus Aminicenantota bacterium | reverse complement strand
TCGAGAAGTTTAAAAAGAGCGAAAACTTTTTCATCAACTTTATCTTTCCTGATATATATCTGAAGCTTTTCCTCCCCGTCAAAAATATGGATAAATGCACTCTTCCCCATTTTCCTTATTGAAATTATTCTTCCTGCTGTTTTTACTTCTATCTTTTTCTCTTCCAGATCTTCTCTTGTGAGATCAGCATAACTTTTTTTAATATCTGATAAATTATCCCTGACATCAAATTCATATGGATAACACTCTATACCCAGTTCGCTGATCTTTTCGATCTTTTCAAGTCTTATTTTTGTGTGATCTTCCATTTTATACCCTCTCAATTTAAAAGTTTTTTCCCCCTTTGCAGGAAATTTATCTTAAATTTTTCTATCGTTCTGAAATCATTTCCGGGCCTTACCACTATGTAGTTTGCTTTAAATCCCTGGTATTGTGGATCATAAAAAAAGGAAGTAGAGTCAGGAAGGAATAATTCCAGCCATCTATGGGGAACAGGGTCGTATGTACCTTTCCTTCCCCTTTTCAGATAGAATCCACTGATGAATCTGCTTTTGATATTCACAAATTCAAGAAGTTCTTTTACAAGTGCTGAGTAGCCGACACAATTGGTTTTCTTATAAATTACAACATCTTCAGGGTCTTTAAACGGGCTGTCACCCCAATACTTTATATTATCTTTTAAATAGAATGAAATATTCAACAGGAAGGTTCGAAGAGTTATGTTCTCATTAAAAAGTTCAGTGAAGGTTCTCCTGATATATTTACCTGAGGAATCGAGTTCAGCCTTGTTTATAAAAAGCCGGTAGTTAAGGTTAATATCGAGATAATTTGAGTTTTCGATAAAAATATTTACGATCTTTCCATTGACCTTTACATTCTGGACAAAATTCTCATTTTCAAATTCCTGAAAAATAGAGCTTTGCTCTGTTATAAGTCTTACATCAATTTGTTCTACATGTCTTGACGGGGAAAAAAGGAGCAAAAAAATCAGGATGAGTTTCATTCAATAACCTTATCCAGAACTGCGTTGATGATTTTATAGGATTCATCCCCGCCATATTTTTTTGCAATTCTGACTATATCATCAATAACAATGATCTTATTTCCTGTTTTCATTGATTCGGCTATTCCCATTCTGATCAAATTTCTGTCTATCGGTGTCAGTCTTTCCAGTCTCCATCCTATCAGATCTTTTGATATTCTATTGTCGATCGTCTCTTTGTCTTTTATTATCCTGGTAATAATATCTGTTATAAACTCTAATTCAACTTCATTTATATCGTTGAAAAAATTACTATTAGTCTTTAAAATTTCAGCCGGAGGGACATCGAACTGATTTGTTACGTCGATCTGGTAGAGTAATTTCAGGATAACTTCTCGGCTGTACTTAACCCGGAACATTACAAAGCTTAGATTTCCGCATCTTTAAAAAGATTAAGAAGTTCGATTGCAGCCTGAGCTGCTGAAAAACCTTTATTACCCATTTTATTTCCTGCTCTCTCTATTGCCTGTTCAGTATTATCTGCAGTGATAATTCCATATGCAATTGGTTTCGAAAATTCGAGGTTCAGTATTGCGATCCCCTTAGTAACCTCATTTGCAACAAAATCAAAATGGGGGGTTTCTCCCCTTATCACTGTTCCGAGACAGATTATAGCATCATATTTTCCAGAAGCAGCACACCTTTTAGCGGTCAGAGGTATCTCAAATGCACCCGGTACTTTTATGATATCTATCTCATCTTTTTTTGTTCCACTCCTTAAAAGTGCATCAACTGCACCTTCCTGAAGTTTCTCAGTTACAAAGTTATTAAATCTTGATACAACAAGAGCATATTTATACCCCTTTGAAATCAATTCACCTTTATACTCTTCCATATAACTCTCCTGAAATAGAAAAATACCCTATAGAAGCGAATATGTCAAGTGATACTGCCTGTTTTGGCCCTATCTGCCGCTAAAATGTATATCGGAAAAATGTACAGAAGGAGTTCTCCATGAGGAGTAAAGGTAGGGGTCATTTCCCACTTCTACAAGTTTTCCCCACAACTCTGCAATATTTCCGGTTATATTCATCTCATTTACAGGTTTAACAATTTTTCCTTTTTCAATCAGAAGCCCCATTACACCATAGGAGAAATCACCTGTGGTAGGGTTCGAATTTCCGCCTATAAAGCTGGTTACCAGGATCCCTTTCTCTATGTTCTTTGCAATATCCTCGATTGGCCTGTTTCCATATTCGAAAACCAGATTAGAAGAAGAACCGGAATTGGGTGTCATTCCGAGTTTTTTCCCGTAATAACTATCAATATAATAATCTTTAAGTATTCCGTTCTTTATTATAGTTCTCTTTTTTGATGTAATGCCTTCGCTGTCGAATAATCTCGATCCCAAGCCTTTGGGAATAAACGGATCATCTATAATTGTAAGTTTTTCAGAACCAATCGATTTTCCAATCTTTCCCTCCAGGAATGATCTCTTCTGCTGGATCGAACTGGCACTCATAGGCCCGTAAAGTGCGTAGAGTATCCTTCCAACTGATCTGTTTTCAATGAGCATATCAAAGATTCCAGACTCGATCTTTTCCTGGCCGATCTTTCTTACAGCATAATCTACTGCTTTTTCCCCGAGGAATTTAGGAGATGGTAATTCCTTGAAAAATCTTGACCTGGAATAGTAGTAGTCCTCAGGCCTCCCTTTATCACCATCTTTTACAGTAGCTTCAGCACCACAGGAATAGTTTGTAGATATTTTTTCTCCGATAAACCCATTCGAATTGACCATAACAGATTCTGAAAAAGTATCAGAATAACCTGCTGTAGCACTTATGAGTTTGTCTGATCTTTTCTTCGCTGCAGACTCTATCTCTCTGACCAGTTCTACTCTCTGCTTTGTTTCAATATTTTCATAATCCGGATCATTCAATTTAAGGTCAATATCTTTTTGTCCCTCATAGAGCTTTTTATCAGGGAGCGCTCTGAATTTATCCTTGCTGAGATATTTTGTCATTGATACAGTTTCCTCAATAAACTTTTCAAGGTCCGTACG
>JAGLQR010000278.1 GCA_023136725.1 Candidatus Aminicenantota bacterium | reverse complement strand
ACTTCAGCTCTTCGAGCGGGAACCCCCCCTTTTTCCTGATCGAGGCGAGATAACGGTAATAGCTTATTACCGAATGACGGTCGCCGTTTCTTACTGAACCCATAAGCAGATTGTAAACAAGCTCAATGAACCATCTCAGCCTGTCCGGCTCCAGAGACTGATAGTTAGGGTAATCAGGTGATGTCCAGAGATGGGTGAAGATCGCATTAGATATCCTATCCTTTTCAACATTCATGATGTTGCTGATCATCAGGTTAGGCCTAGATGGATCTTTTCTTGACGGGTTCATATTTCTTGAGTGCCATTCCTGAGGAAAACTTTTCATATTTTCAATAAGGTAGATCATCCTTCTGGGAAGGTGGTATCTTTCCCTTATTTTGAACGGCAGCGAGTTAAAGGAATATGCAGGATCAGCAGAAATGAACCTATCTATATAACCTATCATCCATATTTTTTCAAAAGGCTTTTTCCTTAATATTTTCCCAATGAAACACCTTATCATGATCCCTAAGGCTGCGAGCAATTTGGGGATTAACAGCGGTTTCCGGGATTTACCGAAGTATAATCTTGTTGTCATTTTATATAATTCAATGTGAGACTGGGTATTTGAGCACGATGAAATAAGAATATCAAATCTTTTCATTTCACTGCTCTTATTAAAAATCTTTAATATGAACAATATTGCACATTTGATATGTATATAGGTGATCGCAGTTTTACCTTGCCCGGCAATTATTCTTGAATTCCATTTTCCCGATACCCAGGTAGACATTAGAGAATACAGGGGTTCATATTCACACCAGTCACTGAATATTGCAGCAAACCTGATTGCAGTGCAGGAAAAATGATCGGAGTATTCCTTCAATATTTCTTCCCCTCTCCTTTTGCTCCGGGCATAAGGGAATTTTGCATTCGCCGGACTTTTTTCAGTTACCGGCATTTCGCATTTCTTGAAATCACAAACAGTCAGTGAACTGGCAAAAACAAATCTTTTTATTTTTATCTTCCTGGCCAGTTCCAGAATGTTTTTTGTCCCCTGCACATTGGTTCTTTCGTATTCGGGGCTGTTGAGACAATCAAAGTCGTAATATCCTGCAAGGTGGAGTATAAAGTCTATAGGGGATCTTTTGCTGATCCCGATTATTGTTCTCTCAAGTTCCTTCCTGTCTGTTATATCTACCATATGCCATTCGATATTCTTGTGTCGTGGAGCATTGCACTCTATCTGTGATCTTCTTGCGATGGCATATATTGCAAATGTATTTTTTGCAGCTTCGAGGAAGTGGCGGCCGACAAAACCTGAAGCACCTGTAACTATAATTGCCGGCAACTTTGAATTGCCCATTTTGTGATCACCTTTCTATAAAAGATTTGAAATCCAAAATATTAAAACAAAAATATCCTTGTGCCTTTCACTTAATATAATAACTAAAATTAACAATATTTCAAGAAATTATTTCAGGATAGAGTATTTTATAACTATTAAAGTTATATTATTTCATAGCAGTTAAAAGTCTTACTTTTTTTTTAAAATAGAATTTTTCCTCAAATTTGCTGAATCCGGACTTTCCCAAAATTGATTTCCAGTCCCTGTTTATGAAGTCCTCTGCAAGAGGGCATTCAATTTTTCTGATCGCAAATCGTGTGAAAAATCCTGAATTATCAACATCGAATTCATTATAATCCAGAACAGAAAACCTGCCCCCGGATTTCAATGCTTTCTTTGCGTTCTCAATTATGATCTCTCTTTTCTCCTGAATAAATCCGTGAAGTACAAAGGAAATAAATACAAGATCAAATTTCCTGTCGAGATCCAGAGGTTCATCTATCCTTTTATCGATCAGTTTGATATTTGGTTTGTCACAATTTTCAAGGAATTTTTCTTTCATTTCCTTACCTATCTCGACTCCTGCTATTGATCCTTCCTCACCAATATACTTCAGCATGATACAATCATTTCTACCTGTACCACATCCGAGATCAAGGATGCTCTCACCCTTTGTCAGGTTCAAATCTTTTATTGCCCGTTTTATGAATGACGGATAGGTTCCGAGAGTAATTATATTCATCAGGGTATCATAATATTTCGCTTCAGTGCCTGTAACTTCCACTTTTGAATCTTTCTGTGTTAATTCTCTCATATAATGCCTCTTAAAATTTTTTTAATTAAAAATTAACTATAATTATACCTTAAAACATGTTGTTTCCAAATGGAAATCCGGAACGGATTCGGTTAAAATAACAGGAAAGGAATAATTTGAAAAAAAAACTTGGAATAGCGCTAGGGAGTGGATCTGCAAGAGGCTGGTCCCATATCGGTGTATTAAATGCACTGGAAGAATCGGGGATCAAAGTTGATTATATTTCCGGAACTTCTATTGGATCTGTAGTCGGTGCAGTATATTCAATTGGCGATATAAAGGAGTTTGAAAAATTTGCACGAAGTATCGACTGGAAGAGCATAGTTTCATTTATTGATGTTACTTTCCCGGGGAGCGGCCTTATTCCGGGGAAAAAAGTGTTTAAAATGCTTTCTGAATATTATAAGGATATTTTAATTGAAGATCTTCCTGTCCCGTATTGTACAGTCGCTGCTGATGTATTAACCGGAGAAGAGGTCAGGTTCTGTTCAGGCAGAGTAAAAGATGCTGTCAGAGCAAGTGTGGCTATACCCGGGGTTTTTACACCATTTAAATTTGAAGGAAGAGTGTTGGTTGATGGAGGTATAGTTAATCCTGTACCGGTTAATGTTGTCAGGGAAATGGGGGCTGAAGTGGTAAT
The DNA here is from genome assembly GCA_023136725.1 of Candidatus Aminicenantota bacterium. Classification (GTDB taxonomy): domain Bacteria; phylum Acidobacteriota; class Aminicenantia; order UBA2199; family UBA2199; genus UBA647. Next base: position 267 of record JAGLQR010000278.1, on the reverse strand, counting down.
AGCTGTTGATCTGAACAATTGTACGATAGAAAGAAATGTACAGGAAATAAAAAAATCAAAAGGTGAGGAGAAAAATAGTTCAGATAAAAAAGATGTAGAGGAAGAGGATCGAGGTAAACGAATATTCGAGATGCTGGAGGAGAAATACAATGAGATAACCGGATCTATCAGGACGAAACTGGACAATCTCCGTTCAAAGGAACATGTACCGAATATTCTGGAAATCCTTGATAATACAACCCATATAATGCAGAGAAGTATAACTGA
>JAGLQR010000277.1 GCA_023136725.1 Candidatus Aminicenantota bacterium | reverse complement strand
GATGATCTTGTAAATCAGATAAAAACTATTACAGCAGAGGATGTTCTTTATGCTGCTCAAAAGTATCTGACTCCTGAGAAGATGGTAACCCTCATTGTGGGAACCCGTAAGAATATAACAGAAGATATGTCAAAACTGGGGGAAATCAGTGATGTGGATATTTCAATTAAACCACCCGCCTGTTAAGGAAAAAATACCTGAAGCAACACCCGCTTCTTTAAAGAAGGGGAAAGATGTTCTATTCAAAGCTTTGGCTGATAATTATTCCGGATATAGAAATATCAGGACTTCTGTTAAAGAATCAGTAGTAAACATAACATTGGGACAGCGCTCCTTCACTCTTGATCAGACTACTACGGTTGTCTACCCTGACAAAGTCTATAGCGAGACCAAAGTTATGGGGATGACGATGAAGAGGGTTGTTAATGGTAAAAAAGGATATCAGACCCAGATGGGACAGAGAAAAGATCTGACAAAAGAGGAGATTGAAGAATCAGGCTTCGGCGGTTTTTATGACATTTATCATTTCAGGACAAAGTATAACTTCCAATATCTTAAGGAAGAGAAGATAAAGGGAATAATATACGATGTTGTCTATATCACCAATAAGGAAGATAAGTGGGTTAAGTTTTTTATAAATAAAAAAACCGGTAGAATCGAGATCAAAGAGAAGATCGAGAATATCGGCGGACAAAAAGGGCTTGGAAAGACATATCTATCTCAATTTAAGAAACAAAACGGGATATCATTTCCATTCAAGACCGAAGTGTTTATGAAAGCTAAGAAGCTTGTTGATATAACCATGAAGAAAGTAATTATAAATAAAGTAGTTGATAATGCTCTCTTCAAAATTGATACAAAATAAGATATTTAAGCAGGGAGTCATATGTCTTTATTGACACTTCCCGGTTTAAGTGATATTTTGCTAAAAATGCGAAAGTGGCGGAATTGGCAGACGCGCCAGACTTAGGATCTGGTGCCGCGAGGTGTGGGGGTTCGAGTCCCCCCTTTCGCATTAATAAATAATGAAACATCCAAAGAGTTTTATCAGGGTTAAGGCAATATTAATATTGTTCTTAATCTTTCCATTTTACTCTTGTTCATTTAGAAGTGAACCCGAGAAAATATGGAATCTCAGAGGTAAAATTGTTGCTCTTGCTGAATCCCTGAGAGGAATACCTTACCATTATGGGGGGACAGACATAGACGGATTTGACTGCTCCGGATTTGTTAATTATTTATACGACTCTTTTGGAGTGGACATTCCCAGAACTGCAAAGAAACAGGGCAGGATCAAAACCAGAATCAAGTTAAAATATGCAAAACAGGGTGATATACTGGTCTTTAGAATCAAGAGGAATCAATGGCATTCCGGCATTTTCATAAGTAAAAAATATTTTATCCATTCTCCAAACGGGAGAGGTGTTGTTCGAAGAGAAAAATATACAAAATACTGGAAAAAGAGGATCAAATATACAATTTCACTTCTTGATGATGTTTGATGATTCATTCTGAATGAAGCATTTCATACAATGATTCTGCGATCCTTGTAATTCGAGGACCCGGTCTGACCCAATAATCATCTCTTATTATCTGAATATTCCCGAGCCTGACAGCACGAATCAGAGGGAAACTTTTCCATAAAGAGATCATAAAATCTTTAGATGAAGATTGTTCAAGGAAGGAAAACTCAATTATCATATCGGGATCCATTTTAATTATGGATTCTATTGATACAGAGGGATAAGATATTTTTCCATTGTAAGCATTTTTACCATCGGATATACTCAGAATTTCATTCAAAAAATCTCCATTTCCGATAATAGTGATATTCCTTAACTGGCCGGGGTCCCTGCCGATCACTATCAGTACTTTTTTTCTTTCAGCATTTTTTTTTCTATTTCTGATTTCATTAAGCTTTTTTTTTACACTGTGGATCAAAGCTTCTCCTGCCGGTTCACTTTTAAGTTCAAGGCTGATGGTTTTTATAGAGTTAAGCATATCGGTAATGTTCTTATGTGATACCTGAACCAGCCTTGTGATCTCTTTAAGTTTCTTTAATCTTAAGGAGTGTTCGGGATAGTGAAATATCACATCAGGCTGCAGATCAATGATCATCTCCATATTAATATCCAGATACCCGCCAATTTTTTTTATGGCATTTGATTGGGGAGGATAATTACAGAACTTTGTATTCCCTACAATCAAATCTCCGAAACCAAGTTCAAATAATATTTCCGTGATTGCAGGAGAGAGAGAGATCACCCTTTCTGAATAAATATTTATCGATAATAGAATAATTACTATTACAGCCAGGGAGATCTCTCGCAATTTCATTTAATTATTGTAGGTAATCCCGGCTTCAAGTCTTCTCCCGGGGGCAGTATATCCGAAAAACTCCTGATATTCCCTATTCAAAAGATTTGTCATTTTAAAAAAAAGTGAGAATGATTTGTTTAGTGGTAAAGTAGTAGTAATATCATAGGTGTTGAATGACGGATTTTCGATCTGGGGCGGAAAACTTGAATAGTCAAAATCAATTCTACTTCCAACATATCTGAACTGGCCCGCTAATGAGAATCCTTTCCCGGAATAAGTGAATGATAAAACTGTAGCATTCTCAGGCCTTCGGGGGAGAGGTTCACCTGTGTTTTGATTTTCAGTGTCAAGGTAAGTGTGAGTCAGATTAAGAATCAGGTTTTTTAATGGTGAGTATGAAAATTCCAATTCAACTCCTTTAATATCAGCACTGCTTATATTCTGATATTGTCCGGTCCAGGTTGTGAAATCAATTGTTACCCAATCAATAAGATTGGAATATTCTGTACTGAAATAGGTTATTCCAACAGCTAATCGTTTTAAGAATAGATCTAATCCAATTTCAAATGATTTACCACTTTCTGGCTTCAGATCAAAATTTGATGCTCCCCATGGATTTATTTGGTGAACAGGAAGAGGTGCTTTAAAGCTTTCAGAATATGATCCCCTTAGTTTTAGTTTTTCACTAAAAAGATATGAGAATCCGATCTGTGGTGAAATATTCGAATCAA
>JAGLQR010000276.1 GCA_023136725.1 Candidatus Aminicenantota bacterium | reverse complement strand
TTGTCCTCACTTTCTCTGCTGTGAGAAAAAACACCATAAGCGTTCGCCGGATTCCCCATATCAAAAATATCGACAGTGATCTCTGTGGATTCATCCTTTTTGTAAGTGAATGTGATGAGGTCCCGGAAACCATAAGAGATAAATAATTCTGCATTTCCGTTTATGTATTCAAAGAGATTTTCAGGAGTATAATACCCTTCAGTTGAACTTTTTTTCCATCCCGAGATATCTTTGGGAAGGGACCCGCTAATAGTTTTTAGTGATCTAAGATCATTCTCTGCCATAATAGTAAACCAGAATAAGATCATTAAAGAGCAGGATAATATTTTTGTTACCCTTTTCACACACTAATTATATTGAAGTAACAAATTAATTTCAATTTTACAATTATTTGAACAGGTGTGTTTATTGAAGTATAATTGGAGACATTTGTGAGAATTCTGCGAAGTTTTAACGGAGCAGGACAATTTTTGGAGTTATAAAATGAACTACAATTTTGATGATATTGAAAAGAAATGGCAGAAGATCTGGGATGAGAAGCAGACATTCAAAGCTGTCGCTGGAAAGAAAGAGGATAACTTTTATTGTCTTGAAATGTTCCCCTACCCTTCCGGGCGGATACATATGGGGCATGTCAGGAATTATTCCATTGGTGATGTAATAGTAAGATTCAAGAAAATGAAAGGGCTGAATGTCCTCCACCCGATGGGATGGGATTCATTGGGACTGCCGGCTGAGAATGCAGCAATAAAGAATAAATCCCATCCGGAAGAGTGGACCCTCTCCAACATAGCATACATGAAAGAGCAATTGAAAAGGATGGGATTTGGTTACGACTGGGAAAGAGAACTTGCTACATGTATGCCCGATTATTATAAATGGAATCAGTATATCTTTATAAAAATGTTTGAAAAAGGGCTTGCCTATAAGAAAAAATCTGAAGTTAACTGGTGTCCTGATTGTCTTACTGTCCTTGCAAATGAACAAGTGATAGACGGACAATGCTGGAGATGTGATTCAAATGTAGATCTAAAGAAATTAGAACAATGGTTCCTGAAGATCAGAGATTATGCAGACGAATTATTATCATCTCACAAAGAACTTGAAAGCTGGCCTTCAAAGGTGCTCTCAATGCAGAAGAACTGGATCGGGAAGAGCCGGGGTGCATCTGTCCGTTTCAAAGTTGATGGAACAGAAAATGAGATAGATATCTTTACCACAAGGCTGGACACTATTTTCGGATCAACCTTTTTTGCAATGTCAGTGAAACACCCGCTTGTAAAAGAGCTGATAAAAGATAATCCCGAAAAAGAAAAAATAGAAAGTTTTATAGCTGAGATCTCAAAAGAGAACCGGGAGACGAGAGAACAGACCGAGAAGAAGGGGATGTTCACAGGGAAATATGCAATAAACCCTTTCAGTGGTGAAAAGATACCTATATGGCTTGCCAACTTCGTTTTGATAGAGTATGGAAGCGGAGCAATAATGTCCGTTCCTGCCCATGATGAAAGAGATTTCGAGTTTGCTAAAAAATATGACATCCCCATAAGGCGGGTAATAGTTGAGGATCAGAACAAAGAGTATCCGGAAGAAGTTGAGGAGATCTTTCATGATGAAGGATTTGTTATAAATTCCGGAGAATACTCAGGCCTCAGTTCTGCTGAAGCTGAAAAGCAGATGGGATCTTTTCTCAATGAGAAAGGGCTCGGACAACTTGAAACCCAATACAGGATCAGAGACTGGGGAATCTCACGTCAGAGATATTGGGGAACTCCAATCCCTATGATCTATTGTGAAAAATGCGGTATTGTTCCGGAGAAGGAAGAGAACCTCCCTGTGGAACTCCCGAAAAATATCGACTTCACACCGGGTGGGGGCTCGCCACTTGAAAAGAGTGAAGAATTCAGGAACACAACATGTCCGAAGTGCGGAGGAAAGGCGGTAAGAGAAACAGATACTATGGATACTTTTTTTGATTCCTCATGGTATTTTTTCAGATATGCCGCACCATCGGATAAGAGCCCGTTCGGAAAAGATGAATTGAAGAACTGGATGCCCGTCGATTTGTATATCGGTGGTGTTGAACATGCAATTCTGCATCTTATTTATGCCCGCTTCTTCACTAAAGTATTCAGGGATCTCGGTTGGTCCGATATTTCAGAACCATTCCCGAAGCTTCTTACTCAGGGAATGGTAACACTGGGTGGAAGTGCAATGTCCAAGTCGAAAGGAAATGTCGTTGATCCTGACGGACTTATAAAAAAATACGGAGCCGATACTGTACGGCTGTTCATACTATTCGCTGCTCCTCCGGAGAAAGGGCTGGAATGGAATGATAAAGGTGTGGAGGGAGCAAACAGATTTCTGCTGAGGATCTGGAACCTGTTCAACTCAAATATGGAGATTGTAAAAACCGGCGGCAAAGGCGATCTGAACAAAGAAGCAACCAGAGATATTCTGATAAAACTGAATCAGACAATAAAAAAGGTAAGCGAAGACATAGACCAGAGATACCATCTGAATACAGCGATCGCTGCATTAATGGAATTTTTCAATCTCGTAAGCAGTTCCATCGAAAATATCAAAAGTGAAGATCCGGGATTACTTTCCCAGATCTTTGATACTTTCCTTAGGCTTTTATCCCCTTTCGCCCCGCACTTTGCCAATGAACTATGGTTTTTGTCAGGCAAAGAGAGTATACTTGAGGAAGAGAAATGGCCCGAATGGGATGAATCACTTCTGACAACTCAAAGTATAAATATTATGGTCCAGATAAACGGAAAGATAAGAGACAAGCTTGTTGCACCACAGGATGAATCAGAGGAGAATCTCAAAACCGCAGCAATGGCTTCTGAAAAAGTTATACAATACCTGGAAGGTAAAGAAATAGTAAAAGTTATTTTTATTAAGAACCGTATGATCAGTTTTGTAATAAGATGAAAAGGATAATAACCTATACATTAATACTGTTATTTGTATCAGTATTTGCAGGATGCGGATATAAAGTGTCCGGATCGGGAAAATACCTTCCGGATGATCTGAAAACAATTGCAA
>JAGLQR010000275.1 GCA_023136725.1 Candidatus Aminicenantota bacterium | reverse complement strand
GTGCTGAACCTCGGCCTGAATGACAAATCTGTTGAAGGGCTGGCTCAACTTTCAGATAGCAGAAGGTTCGCTTTTGATTCATACAGGCGATTCATTCAGATGTTCGGTAATGTTGTGATCGGTATTGATCATGGAAAATTTGAAATGATCCTCGATAAAGAGAAAGAATCGAGAGATATCAGTTCAGATCTGGACCTGAAGACAGAGGATCTTGAGCAGATCGTCATTAAATATAAAGAACTGGTAAAGAAAGAGACCGGGCAGGATTTCCCACAGGACCCGATCGAACAATTATGGGGATCAATAAATGCTGTTTTCAGTTCATGGAATAATCCGAGAGCAAACAAATACAGAGAACTCAACGATATCGTAGGGCTCATCGGAACTGCAGTAAATATCCAGTCTATGGTATTTGGAAATCTTGGTGAAACCTCCGGAACCGGTGTGGCATTCTCAAGGAATCCTTCAAACGGTGAGAATGAATATTATGGAGAATATCTCATGAATGCCCAGGGTGAAGATGTTGTAGCCGGGATAAGAACACCTTTCCCTGTTTCAGAATTGGAGAAAGATAACCCGGGTATTTATAAACAACTGATAGATTTCAAAGATATTCTCGAAGATCACTATAAAGATATGCAGGACATGGAATTTACGATCCAGAATGGAGAACTTTTCCTGCTCCAGACAAGGAACGGGAAGAGAACAGGGGTTGCAGCAATAAAGATTGCTGTGGATATGGTCAAGGAAGGCCATTTAACAAAAAAGGAAGCTGTAATGAGGGTTAGCCCCAACCAATTGGATCAACTTCTTCACCCCAGTATCGATCCCGCAGAAAAATACATATCTATCGCCAAAGGCTTGCCGGCATCTCCCGGAGCTGCTATCGGAAAGATCGTTTTCACTGCAGCTAAAGCGGAAGAGATGTCTAAAAAAGGTGAGAAAGTTATTCTTGTCAGAAAAGAAACTTCACCGGAAGATATCGGAGGTATGGATGCCGCAGAGGGAATACTCACATCAACAGGCGGAATGACATCCCATGCAGCTGTAGTTGCAAGAGGAATGGGCAAATGTTGTGTTGCAGGATGCGGTGAACTTGTAATAAAGAGTGACAAAACATGTGAGATATCAGGAAAACCTTTTAGTGAATTCGATATGATCACTCTTAACGGTACAACCGGAGAAGTTATTGAAGGTGAATTAAAGCTGACCACACAGGAAATATCCGGAGATTTTGAAGAATTTATGGAATGGGTCGATGAAGAAAGATCAATTAACGTAAGGACCAATGCAGATACTCCAAAAGACAGTGAGATCGCTTTAAAGTTCGGAGCAGAAGGGATCGGACTAACAAGGACTGAGCACATGTTCTTTGAAGGTGACAGGATCAATTCAGTAAGAGAAATGATCCTTGCCGATGATAAAGAGGGAAGGGTGAAGGCCCTGAAAAAGATCCTTCCGATGCAGATGGAAGATTTTACGGGAATTTTCAAAGTAATGAACGGGTTTCCTGTAACAATAAGGCTGCTTGATCCGCCTCTTCATGAATTTCTTCCTCAGTCAGACAAAGATCTCAAAGAACTTGCTGATATTATCAAGGTTGATTTTAAAAAACTGAAAGAGAAAACCGAATCACTGCATGAATTCAACCCGATGCTGGGGCATAGAGGCTGCAGGCTGGCAATTACATATCCGGAGATAGCAGAAATGCAGGCAGAAGCAATCCTGAGATCTGCCCTGAATGTGAAGAAGGAAGGGGTAAAAGTCTTTCCGGAAATAATGATCCCCCTAACAGGTACCGAACAAGAATTCATTTTCCTGAAAAAAGTAATCCTCAAAAAATCAGAGGAGATCTTTGCTGAAACCGGAGAAAGTGTTGAGTTTAAAATTGGAACTATGATAGAGATACCCAGAGCATGTCTGGTTGCTGATAAAATTGCTGAACAGGCTGATTTCTTCTCTTTCGGTACTAACGATCTTACTCAGATGGCATTCGGATATTCAAGGGATGATGCCGGTGTTTTTCTACCTGAATATGTAGAGGCTGGAATACTTCCCAAAGATCCGTTCCAGGTATTGGATCAGGAAGGTGTCGGGCAATTAATGAAAATAGGTATAGATAAGGGAAGATCTGTAAAACCGGATCTTAAGATAGGAATATGCGGCGAACATGGCGGCGAACCCAGTTCTGTTGAATTCTGCTTTAATGCAGAAATGAACTATGTTTCCTGTTCCCCTTTCAGAGTTCCCATAGCAAGGCTCGCCCTTGCGCAGGCTAAAATAAGAAAGGATAGGAGCTGATTGAAAAAATAGATTTGTTATGAAGTTTAGCGAAATTTTTCATGGCAAAGCAACTGAGCAAAAAAACCGGAAACGTAGCCCCGGTGCTACATTGAGGATTTTTTTGTGTAGATGTGAAGCCAGGGAGAATTGCAGCAAACTGCAATAGAATATATTTTTGCAATTGGCTCATAGTTAAAAACATTTTTTCTAAGTGATATAATCCTCTTCGGAGGATTATTTCACTATGAATGCTTTAGAGATCAAGGATCTTTCAAAATCTTTCAGATCAAATTTTCTCTATAAAAAAATCGAGATTCTGAAAAATGTTAATATTAATGTAAAAAAAGGGACTATTTACGGTTTTCTCGGTTTGAACGGTGCAGGGAAAACAACAACAATAAAATGTATTCTGGGACTTATCAAGCCTGATCAGGGAACGATCAGGCTTTTTGGAAAAAATACAGGGAAAGCATCAGACAGAGCTTCGATCGGATTCCTCCCCGAATCCCCCTACTACTATGATTACCTGAACGCAAATGAAACCCTTGCCCTGAGCGGGAAACTATCGTCACTCAGCAATAAAAAAATAAAAGAGCGATCTGCAAAGATAATAAGCCTTGTAGGACTCGCCGGGAAAGAAAAGCTTCTCCTGAAAAAATATTCCAAAGGAATGCTTCAACGAATCGGCCTTGCTCAGGCCCTGATCAATGATCCGGATTTCATCATCCTGGACGAACCCTTTTCCGGACTTGATCCGATAGGAAGAAAAGA
>JAGLQR010000274.1 GCA_023136725.1 Candidatus Aminicenantota bacterium | reverse complement strand
AAATTATTATACCAGATGCCGATCAGGGCCATTATTACAGGAATATTTTCATTGAATGGAGAATTTTTGAAATGTTCATCAATTTTATAAGAACCTTTAAGAAGTGAGATGAAATTATCATACCCGGCTGAGATCATAACAGAAAGGCCTATGGATGAAGTCAATGAATATCTGCCCCCTATCCAATCCCACATCTCAAGAGTGTTATCAGCAGAGATCCCGAAAATTTCAGAATTTTTCATACTTGAAGTGATAGCAATAAAATGCTTTGAAATAAACTCTGTATTTCCTGCCACGGACCTGACCCACTCCTTTGCACTTTCCGCATTGGTCATAGTTTCAATAGTGGTAAAGGTTTTAGATGCTATTATAAAAATAGTTTCATCAGGTTCAAGATCATAAAGGGATTCAACAAGGTCAGTCCCGTCTATATTTGAGACAAATCTGACAGTCAGTTCTCTATCCGAATACCATCTGAGTGCATTGCAGACAAATCTCGGCCCAAGGTCAGAGCCACCTATCCCGATATTTACAACATTCTTTATTTTTTTACCTGAAAAACCTTTCCAGTCACCACTCCTTATTCTATTAGAAACAATTTTCATTTTATCCAAAGTCCCGGAAATCAAAGGCATTATATCTATGCCGTCAACTAATACCGGATCACCGGAGAAATTCCTCAATGCAGTGTGAAGAACAGCCCGGTCCTCTGTTATGTTTATCTTCTTGCCGGAGAACATATCACTTATTTTTTCCCTGAGCCCTGTTTTTTCAGCAAGCTTTATAAGAAGATCAATTGTTTCACTATTGATCATATTTTTCGAATAGTCAAAATATAACTCACCAATTTTTAATGAGAATCTGCTTCCCCTCCCGGGATCTTCTTCAAAATATTCTCTTAAATGTACATTTTTTATCCTTGAATAGTGCTCACCTAAAGATCCCCACTCTATAAATTTTTCAGGACCTGAAAGTTTTTGTGTCATATTTACCCCGCTGACTCTTCCTGCAAAAAATGTTTCCGGTAGTATTGTAATGACCTGATAAGATCAGCTTTGGAATGGGGCTCAAGTGTAACTGAATATTGTATCCCCAGAGCAAGAATATCCCGGTGAGCCTTTTCCCAGTCAATTTTTCCTTCACCCATTGGCAGATGATCATCTCCTAAACCATTATTATCATGAAAATGGAAATGAATTTTTTTATCTGAGCATATATGTTTAAGCCATTCGCCGGAACTTATCTTTCCGAAAACATTATGATGCCCGTAATCAAAACAATGAATTATCCTCTCATTTCCAATTCTTCTCTCCAATTCAAGAGCGACATCCGGAACAGGGTCATCTATATTCTCAATTGCAATAATCGGGTGATCAGGAATAGTTGAAAGCCTTTTGAAAAATTCAGTTGACCTGTCAAGCCATCCATCCAGACTCTGCCTGTAATACAACCTGTCATAATTATAATGAATAACTACAAGATCAGAGCCCCACTCTCTCCCGAGCTCCAGAACCTTTGAAAGCTTTTTAAAACTCAACTCTCTGATGTCTTCATCATTCCCGCCTGTTGAGATATCGAGGAAAGGTGCATGAATGGTATTGGAGTTGAATTTTTCAATAATGGATTTAAAATTTTCTTTCGCTTCTCCAATAAGGCTATTCAAATTAAAACTATCCATATAGACTTCAGGTGATATACCCAGATCGAGGAACTCTTTATAATCTGTTCTTAATAATTCACAAGAGATTCTGACAAAATAATTATCAAACGGCATTTCCCCTCAGCATTTCATTAAACTTGCGGGAAAGGGATTTTACACTTAAAGGTTTTGCTATAAAATTTATTATTTTCTTCTTGAATACCTTTTTTTCAAGATACTCCCTGTCATAACCGCTGATAAACAAGATTTTGGCATTAGGGACTTCTTCGGTGATAATATTTGAAACTACCTCTCCCGAGATCCCGGGCATTTCAACATCAAGGACTACAATCAGGATTTTCCTGGAGTTTTTCTTGAATAACTCAACTCCCTCCTCTCCATCCTTCGCTGTAATACATTCATACCCCAGAATCTCGATCATCTCTTGACCGATCTCTCTGATCACTTTCTCATCATCAACGAGAAGGATTTGATTTTTTTTTATTCCGGAGCCCATTTATAAAAGGATATAATAATTATCCGGAAATTCCAAATTTATTATTTCTGCTTATCATTAACAACCTTAACACCTTCTATTTCCTTCTTGATAGGATACTCTCCCAATTGTTCATATATTGTATCCATATCCTTTATTAAAATTCTGACCTTTACTTCATCCCATTCAAATATATTGTTGTAGAGAGCTTGAAGAGAAGAAGCATGTATCCCGTATTCTGACCTCATCGTGATCTCCTTACTCTCAGAGCCGGGTTTCAACTCTCCTTTGATCGCCGGATAACCGAAATTGAATCTTTCACCATTCCTTTCAAATAAAAATACCCCTCTAAAAGCGAGCTTACTTAGTGATTTGTCTCCAACATTTCTGATCTTAAACTTTATCGAAGGGTATACAAGAACCTTTTTCCCTTCAAGTACTTTATATATCCATCCGGAATCTGCAATAAGGATATCAACTTTATCTACGAATCCATTTTTTTCCTCAATATTAATATCGGTCATGAATCCTGTGATCTTCTGTTCAACCGGATACAGATCACCGACTCTGACATAGGTCGATCCTTTTGTCCTGGCAAACAGCTTTGCATTCACTTTTTTCCATTTATCCATGTTCTGATAAAATGCCTCTTTTGACGTTGCAGTGTAACCATTTACCCCTTTTATCAGAACAACATCACTTGTATCTCCGGGTAGAAGAGGTACATCAAAAGCAGAATGGAAACCACTGGTTTGAGGTTTCCCATCCGCCTGGAATTCAAATACACATTCAAAATTAACATAATGGAGGGGAGCCTCTCCCTTATTCTTCACTTTAAAAGAGACAAAAGGGAGGATCCTTACAGCAGTTTCTCTCAGCTCTGATTTCCCTTCCATCCATCCTGCTTCCATGGATGCTATTTCAA
>JAGLQR010000273.1 GCA_023136725.1 Candidatus Aminicenantota bacterium | reverse complement strand
CCTTTTTCTTTAAGATAAAGTCCTCCCATTATGCCCTGTAATGAGGGGAATTCACCAACCATCCTCGTTAAAAGATCGTTCTTGCATAGTTCAGCAGCAGCACCGATATTTTTTGTCTGCTCAGAATTTCCTGATAATTCGGAAACAAGTTCTGATATTTCTTTTATTCTTATACTTTTCTCATGAAATGTTCCCAGATCTTTTTGGAACATGACATTCTTCAATCCTTCCCTTAACGCTTCAAAATCATCATTTCTGTCATTATCCCAGAAAAATTTGGCATCCTCAAAAGTAGCCCTGATGACTTTTTCATTCCCCTTGGAAACAAATTCACTTTCGTCAGGGACATTTGAAACTCCTGCAAATGTATTAGTCAGTTTTTCGTTACTATCATACACCGGAACAAGTTTTTTCTCATTTATCATAAATGTTGATATGATCTCAGAAGGGAGATCAAGATATTGTTCATCAAATTGCCCGGCAAAGACTACAGGATATTCATTGTTAAATATGTAATACTCAAGCATATTGTCAGTCATTTGTACTTTAAAGCCAAGATCCTCTTCTAAATCTTTTATTTCTGTCAGGATCTTATCTTTTCTCTCATCTTCACTGAAAATCACGAAATTCTGACTCATTTGTTCACAATATTCCTGAAAAGATGAGATTCTGATCTTTTCCTCAGATAGAAGACGATGTCCATTAGTAATGTCTGAAGATGTTACTCCGGCAAATTGAAAATCAATAGTTATACCGTTGAAGATTGCCAGCAAATTTCTAATAGGCCTTACGAAGCTTTTTCCTGAACTATTCCACGTCATTGTTTTGTTAAAGGACATTTTTTCAAGAATTCCGGGAATTAATTCACGAAGGAGTGCTTTTGTATCATCACCTTTATCTTCTCTTGTAAATCCAAGGTAAATTCCCTTTTTAGTTTCTATTTCCTCAAGGTCCGATTCCTTTATTCCATTTATTTCCAGAAATTTTTCAAGTGCCTTGGTAGGATTCTGATCCTCATCATAAGCAATCTTTTTAGATGGCCCTTTAACCTGATCAGATTTTGCTCCGGAAACCGGACTGATGTTGTTAAAAAAGAGGAGGAATCTTCTGTTGGTCATTGCAGTTTCAATAGCTCCGAATTCAATACGTTTTTGTGTAAAAGAATCTGTAAAACCTTTTACCAACTGATCCATTATATCTTTAATATAGGATACAGGGACTTCTTCAACTCCCAATTCAAATAAAAATTCAGCCATTTTTACCTTCTGTTTTTGATATGTATAGTCTTGCTGTTTGAGATGCAAGATCTCTCATTGAAGCAAGAAATGATGTTCTTTCTGCTACAGATACTGCTTTTCTTGCATCAAGGATGTTGAATGCATGTGAACATTTCAGAACATAATCGAATGCAGGAAGATATAACTCAAGTTCAAGAAGTCTCATCGCTTCTTTATTGTAAAGGGTATATAATTCCCTCAGCATGTCTATATCTGCAGTTTCAAAGTTGTAGACAGAGAATTGTTTCTCCTCTTCTGTCCTTAATTCACCATAGGAAACATTATTACTCCAGTTGAGGTCGTAAATGTTGCTCTTCTGTTCAAGAAAACTTGCCAGTCTTTCGATCCCATAAGTAATTTCCAGAGATTTGGGATTAAGTTCTATTCCCCCTGCCTGCTGGAAATATGTAAATTGTGTGATCTCAAGCCCGTCGCACATTACCTGCCACCCCACGCCCCATGCACCGAGAGAGGGGGATGCCCAATTATCTTCATCAAATTTTATATCATGATTTCTAATCTCGACACCCAGAAACTGAAGACTGTTAAGATATAACTCCTGCCCGTTCTCAGGGACAGGTTTCAGTATTACCTGAAACTGATTGTGTTTTTGCACCCGGTTAGGATTCTCAGCATATCTGCCGTCATCCGGCCTTCGAGAGGGTTGCCAATATGCGGTTCTCCACGGCTTTTGCCCCAGCACTTTAAAGAAAGTGTCGGGAGTCATTGTTCCCGCTCCTACCTCATTATCATAACCGGAAGCAATATAGCATCCGTTATGGGACCAGAATTCTTCTAATTTTAAAATAATTTCCTGTATGCTCAATTTTCCTCACTTTTCTCCCATCTGAGTATTAACTTACGTGCAGCATACACTTCATCAAGTCTTGATACCGGAGTATTGTGTGGTGAATTCTTCAGGTGTTCAGGATTTTCATTTGCTTCCTTCAATATGGTTTTCATGACCGATATGAAATTGTCAAGCGTCTCTTTGCTTTCTGTTTCAGTAGGTTCAATCATCATTGCACCATGAATTATCAATGGGAAATAAACTGTGAAAGGATGAATATTATAGTCAAGAAGCCTCTTCGCTATATCCAGTGTTTTAACATTGAGTCCTGAATCCGAAAAGACCACTTCATGAAGTGTTTTGCTTTTATATGGAAGATCCAGATGTTCTTCCAGCCCTTTCCTTATGTAATTTGCATTAAGGACAGCATCTTCCGCTACCAGGCTTATATTCTCTTTTCCAAGAGCCATCAGGTAGGCAAGTGCCCTTACTATTACAAGGAAGTTTCCATAGAAATTCTTAATTCTTCCTATTCCTTCTTCAGTAAAGTAGTTTACATTTAACTTCCCGCCATCAGATGTTATTCTGGGGACAGGGAGGAACTTTGCCAGTTCTTTACTGACGCCGATAGGGCCGGATCCGGGGCCTCCGCCTCCATGTGGTGTTGAAAATGTTTTGTGAAGGTTAAGATGTATAACATCGGCACCAATATCACCCGGCCTTACTATTCCGAGGAAAGCATTCATGTTTGCACCGTCCATATAAAGCAGGGAACCGTTTTCATGGAGGGCTTTAGAGATTTCAACAATATTTTTTTCGAAAATACCAAGAGTATTTGGATTTGTCATCATAAGTGCTGCTACGTCTCCGTCCAGGTGTTTTTTTAATTCTTCCAAATCAATAATTCCATCCTCATTTGACGATATCTCTTTTATCTCATATCCGGCAAAATGGGCAGAAGCGGGATTAGTACCATGAGCGGAGTCGGGGATCAGAAC
>JAGLQR010000272.1 GCA_023136725.1 Candidatus Aminicenantota bacterium | reverse complement strand
ATATCTGAAATGTATAAATCTGTTTTATAATTGTTTTTTTCAAGGTCCGGAATTTTTACATGAAACGCTACCTTTGAACCATCAGGAGACAGGGATAAAGAACCCAATCTTCCCGCTTTGAACATATCTTCAAATTTTAGTGCCCGTTTCTCTGCAAAAGTAAAAATCGGAATAAAAACTATAAGAGTATAAACCAGTAATTTTTTCATTCTTCTCCTCCATCCGGCCAAGAAAGGCCTGTTATAATAATAAAGACACAACGGATGTCATATCTTTATGTTAATTGCTGTATTTTCAGGTCAGAAAGGCGGGACATGAGTCCCGCCCAGTTTTTTATTAAGTATTTAGTTTTCGTTTTCTGTTGCTTCGGCTTCCTCTACAACTTCCTCAGTATTTTCAGGTTCTTCAGTATCTTCTTCGAGAGATTTTGCATATTCCTCTGCGGTCATAATGTCGATGATCAGGTATCTGTTTCTGGGTAACTCTTTTTCTTCAAGTTTAAGAACATACTTTTTCAGAATGAACACATAGTCAACTATCTCCTTCGTCAGAAGTGTAACTTTCACATCAATCTTTGATGTATGACTATCACCGGTATACATTGCAATATTTGGCATTTTAGATCTTCCGGCTGAAGTTTTCATCAATGTCTGCTCAAATTCGATCTGCTTTTCGAGATCTTTCTTTTTCTGGATTACTTCCTTGAAACTAGTTACCAATTCATCTTTTTGAGCTCTTGCCTCGTTCAGTTTAGTGTTCAACTCTCTCTTCTTTGAAGAACTTCTTGCATCTGCAAGTTCATCTTCAAGATCAAGTATTGCATCATTAGATTCCTGAGCTGCAAGTCCGATTTCCTTTTTTTCCTGACCAATCTCAGCAAGCTTCATGTTAAGTGCAGGTAGTATAATCGGTTCAATAACAGGCTCCTGAACTGATATGATCTCATAAGTATCGAATTTGATATGTTTAGGATTGATAGCCATCGATGTCATGGTATCCTTATCGCCAGCTTCCCCGACCTTCATAGCTTGGAAATATTTAGAAATTGTAACTTCCTCCGGTTTTGTACAAGAAGTCATAATAATTGCAACACTCAATAAAATTAAGATTAAAAAGATTTTTTTCATTTTATTCTCCTCCAGTTTTCCTTAATGTATTTTAAATGATTTATTTAAAAATTTAAACATCTTTTCACAATTTTTTAATTTATAATGAAATTTCACGGTTAAATATAGAAAGTTTTATTTATTTCTCACGAAAGAACAATTTTTTCTTCTTTTTAGGTGGATATTTCAACCTGAAAAGGTTCTGAGCTGCTTCTATATTACTGGGTTCAAGCTCTACAGCTCTTTCAAAACATTTTTTTGCACTCTTTTTTCTTTTCAATACAAGATAGAGTTTACCGAGTGCATGAACAGGTTCAGATTTAGCCGGGGCAATTTCTATTGCTTTTTTCAGATTCCTCTCCGATTCATCAGAGAAAAAAGGGAGGTTTGTCTGACATAGCCCGAGATAAAGATAGTTCTCATAACCGGGATTCCCCGATTTAACTGCCTCCTTCAAGATGATAAGTGCTTCATCAAATTTTTTTGCACGATAAAGCTCTTTTCCTCTTTCGAATTTGTCAAAATATTCATTATATTCAAAATCATCAGAGAAATCCCTTTGGGGAACTGTAGCAAGCTCATCCTTATTCTCCGGAATATCTTCCGGCAGATTTACCGGCTCAAGGTCCGGCACCTGCTTCTTTTTCCGGAGTTCTGTTATCTCCCTGAATACCGATCCAAGTTTTAGTAATACGAATTGAGCACTTTTTTTTAATTCGGGAGAAAGGTCAGAACCGAACCTTTCAGGATCATATTTTTGTGCAAGAGATACATATAATCTTTGAATGCTTGATATAGAATCTTCTTCATTAAACCCGAAAATCGAAAAAATATTCGAAGTACCATTCTCCAGGCCACTCTTCAATCTTACAAGGTTTATAATATCTTCTTCAGTCGGCTTATCCTTTTTATCATGACTGAAATCAACTATTCCCAGCAGAAAGAGGATCGTGATCCCTTCCCAGTATATATCAGCCTGAACACCTGATCTGGATATCAATCGTGGATTTGACAACTCCCCTGAATCTTTTACCATTTCTAGCAGATCCATTTCATCATCACTTAATAGTTTATACAATTTCTCATTCCCCGGCAGTATCTCCGGAGAATTAAAATAATACTTCCTGCTAATGTAATTAACCGACTCGATCCTTCTGCCACCATTGTAAATAATTTCCTCGAGAGGTATTTTAACTCCTGTTCTCTGATTCTCCGGAGAAGCACCTTCAACAAACACAATATCTCCTGAAATAATTGAGAATGAAGAAACGGCAATACGTTTAATCCTGTAAAGGATAGCTCCCCTTAATTCATCTTTAGAAATGATATCATTCTGAACAAGAACTGTTCCGACCTGATCATCTACACTATGAATAAGGCCGCTTATGTTATCATATTGGGAATCCGAAACTTTCCCGGTCAGATTCAGAATGACACCCAGCCTTTCATCGAAGAAATCACTTTCACTATGGATAAGTTTTCCATTTCTGAAAAACATACTCTTATTATTCTTTGAGGTGGAAACCCTCAACTCGCCGGTTAGTTTATTTAAAAAAATACTCTTAAACTCAAGAGGTACAGGTGTATCACTAATCAATTTCAAATGATCTCCCCGGAATTATCTTATAAAATCCCGGTATTTTTGTCAATCCTTATGAAGTCAGGAAGTGCTATTTTCTTACTATTAGTAATTCCACCCCATTACGTAATAACCGAATATATTCATCAGAATCGGTATAAGATAAATGATCCCCAGTATAATTACTTTGGATCTGATGGACTTCCTGCTGATCACAAATATTGATCCAACATAAAAATGGAAATATCCGATCAGGAATACAAGTAAAACTCCGCCAAAAGAACGGTTCCAGAATGAATATTCCCAGATAAGAAGTCCTCCTTTGTTCAGAAGTACCTCTACAAACACACAAAAAACAGAATATCCAATTGCCCAGAACCACCTGTTGGGAATTCCCAG
>JAGLQR010000271.1 GCA_023136725.1 Candidatus Aminicenantota bacterium | reverse complement strand
TTGTGGAAGCAAATACATTTTTTAAAAGTACAACATATAATCTTAAAGATGGAAAATTAAAAAAACTGAATATCCCCTGCGACGCAGAGATTTCAGGATATTATAAGAACCAGCTTTTAATCTGGCTTAAAAGTGACTTCAAGACAGGAAATAAAACTTTCAAACAGGGTTCTGTAATAATAGGGAGAAATGAAGACATCCTTTTGGATAAAATGATTTTTACAACCCTTGTTGAGCCTGGTGAAAGACTCTCTATCTCTTCTGTTGCCACCACAAAAGATCTTATACTTGTCACAGTGCTGGATAATGTGGTCAGCAAACTTTATCAATATTCATTAAACTCAAACGGAAATTGGAGAAAAGAACTTGTCAACATAAAAGAGAACGGAACATTAAAAGTCTATAACACAAATGAGAAATCAAATGATTATTTTGTGATCTTTGAAAACTTCCTGACCCCTGACAGTCTCTATCAGGTTTCAGGAGAGACCGGGGAAAAATCACTGCTGAAGAGTCTGCCTGAACTATTCGATCCGGAACCCTTTAAGACTGCTCAATATGAAGCAGTTTCAGCAGACGGGACAAAAATACCATACTTCATCATTATGCGGAAAGATATTAAACTTAATGGTCATAATCCGACTTTGCTCTATGGCTACGGTGGATTCCTGATCTCTGAAAAACCTTTCTATTCAGGTTCAGTTGGAAAGCAATGGCTGAATAAAGGTGGCGTGTATGTTCTTGCCAACATCAGGGGCGGAGGCGAATTCGGTCCGAAATGGCACCAAGCCGCTTTAAAAAAGAACAAAAAAAAATCATACGAGGATTTCATCGCTATCGCAGAAGACCTCATCAGAAGGAAAATAACATCACCGGAAAAACTCGGAATAAAAGGTGGAAGTAACGGTGGCCTGCTTGTTGGTGCTGTTTTTGTAATGAGGCCGGACCTGTTCAATGCTGTTGTTTGCCAGGTCCCGCTGCTGGATATGAAGAGATATACAAAACTCCTTGCCGGAGCAAGTTGGGCGGCTGAATATGGAGATCCGGACAAACCTGAAATGTGGGAGTATATTAAAACATATTCACCATATCATAATGTGAAGAAGGAAGCTAAATATCCGGAGGTCCTTTTTACTACTTCAACGAAGGATGACAGAGTGCATCCGGCACATGCAAGAAAAATGGTAGCAAAAATGCGCGATATGGGACACAAAATATTTTATTACGAAAACATCGAGGGAGGCCATGCAGGTGCAGCCAACAATAAACAGAGAGCTTATATGGCTGCCCTTTCTTATGCTTACCTTTACAAAAAATTGATGGGAAAATAATCCTGGTTTCTTTCGTACAAACGTTATTTATGATATATTTCACAAATGGAATTTACCAGTCTGAACAAATGTCCCCTATGTGATTCCGATAAGATCGGAACATTTAAAAAGGGGACGATCAATACAGAAAACATTAGTACTGATGATTTTAAGATAACAGATTCAACTTACGGTTCGGTCTGGGATTTTTCAAAGTGTTCATCCTGCTCATTTGTGTTCTCAAATCCCAGGATTGATGAAAAAAGCCTGATAGAATTTTATTCTGAACTTGAAGACAATGAATATACTGACGAATGGGAAGGAAGAGAGAAAAATTTCCGGACAATTATAAAAAGACTAGGAAAATTTGAGATCTCCGGGAATAAATTGCTTGATATAGGTGCAGCAAGCGGTATCTTTGTAAGGTTGGCTGCAGAGAATGGATATTCCGCAGAGGGGATCGAACCATCAACACAACTTGCCCGGGAAGCCGGAGAAAAGTTCGGGATCAAGATATTTGAAGGTACTATTGATGATTATTCTTCAGATGGGCAATTTTCAGTTGTAACACTGCTTGATCTTATAGAACATGTGAATGACCCCGCAGAATTCATGGACAAGGTTTCACCATTGGTTAAGAAGGGAGGCATTCTGGTCATAGTAACGCCTGATATACAAAGTATCCCCCCTAAAATCCTCAGGAACAGATGGTGGCATTACAGGACAGCTCATGTGAATTTTTTCAGCCTCCGTTCACTTGCATTCCTTCTGGAAAGATCAGGATTTATAATTGAAAAAAAATACAGGTATGCATGGAATTTTTCCTTCTACTATGTACTTACCCGTCTGTTTCCATCACTGAAAAAAAATAAGGGTTTACAAAAAGTATTAAAAAGATTAAACTTGAAATTACAATTATTTGATTCCTGGGAAATCTATGCACGGAAAAGTTAAATACTATTTTGAATCTCTGAGACTGGAAAGATGGCCGAGAAGCCTTGCGATCATTCTCGGTTTCGTTGCTGCAATTGTTATAGAACCCTCCCTGCTTGACGCACAGCCCATTCACATCTCAGGCTTCCTGCTGGTACTTTCTTTCTTCCTGACACTTCTTATCTCCACATCAAACTACATTATCAATGAGATCGCAGATGCTCCATCGGATGCCCATCATCCGGCAAAAAAAGATCGCCCTCTGGTTAAGAAGATCATAAGTGTCAAAATCCTTTTGGTTCTCTGGCTGATAATGGTAATTATCGCTTTTGCCGGAGGAAAACTCTTTTTTAATAAAAATTTCGTTCTGAGTCTCGCGGCCCTTCTTATGGCGGGGCTATTGTACAATATCCCGCCTGTCAGAGTGAAGGATATACCCTTCCTCGATTCGACATTGGAGTCTGCAAATAATCCTATAAGGTTTCTTACCGGTTGGTTCGTACTGACAAGCACCTTCCCTCCGGCCAGTCTTCTTATTTCCTGGTGGGCTTTCGGTAATTTCCTGATGGTTGGAAAAAGGGTTGCAGAAAAAAAATTTCTTTCTCCCGAGGAATCGGCCGGATACAGACTCTCCCTTAAGAAATATACTATAACAAGTCTTATCGCATTCA
This sequence comes from Candidatus Aminicenantota bacterium, assembly GCA_023136725.1. Taxonomy (GTDB): domain Bacteria; phylum Acidobacteriota; class Aminicenantia; order UBA2199; family UBA2199; genus UBA647. The sequence goes on along the minus strand of JAGLQR010000271.1, from coordinate 171 downwards.
TGATCCTGAATTCAATAATTTTCATTCTCACTTTTTCACTTTTTGCAATCGAAACTAAAATGTATACTCTACTCATTTCAGTCCCCTTTATTCTCATATATCTGGGAATGTTTATGAAAAAATCGGTTCAGGACAGAGACGGAGCAGAAGAGCCGGAAAAACTTTTAAAAG
>JAGLQR010000270.1 GCA_023136725.1 Candidatus Aminicenantota bacterium | reverse complement strand
GCATCAAATGTGTTTTTCCAAGACCAACATCACTGTATATGTATAGTGGATTATAGGATTTTCCGGGGAACTCAGACACGTTGTATGCAAAGGAGTGAGCCATCCGGTTTGAATTGGTCTGGGTAAAAGTGTCAAAAATGAATTTTTTTTGCAGGTTGGAATTGAATACTGTTTTTGATTGCATACGAGGCTGCTCTATTATTTCTTCAGGTTCTTCAAAAAGGGGAACGATCTTTATAGCTATTTTAAGAGTATCTTTAAGATTGGAATTGATTTTGGTAAGAACATTGTTCTTGATCCATATCATCTTGTTCTTTTCCGGTGAACCAAGAAAAATATTTCCTTTGTTCTCACCTATGTACTCAAGGGGAACAATATACTTTTCGAATGTGGGAATATCAAGGATTTCTTTAATGTGAGTTTTAATTGTATTAAAATCTGTCATTTTTCCACATCGTTTTTAACAATTGTGGAAAAAATCCAATGTTTGCATGAAGTCATTGTTCAATGTTAAATAAATTGATATTCTGTGTCAACACAAAAAATGATTTTTTTAAATTATTAGAGTCAATTACAAAAACACAAATTTTTGCAATTAGCTTATTAGTGATATAATTTTGATGTGGTTTTTGAATGAAAAAGACAATATTAAAAATCCTTGCTGTAATTGCAATCATTGTTCTTATATTTAGTCCATATCTACTTATAATTGATTTTGACAAATACCTGCCAATCGTAGGGTTCGTATGGATGTTATCAATTTCATACTTTATTTTTGTTAAAACAAAAAGTTGAACAAATCATTGCAAAAAGCCCAGGAGAGAAAAATTGGATCGGCCTGAATTAACGGACAAAACTATAAGATTGTTTATTTCAACACTTAAAGAATACAGTAAAAAAATCAATATAATTTCAAAAGGAATAACCGAAGAGCAACTAAATGCACTGATAGAGGAGACAATTCTTTTGGAAAAACATATTTCGGAGAGCACTATCGTTGATGCCGGTTCCGGAAATGGAATTCTGGGTATACCGATAGCAATAATCAATCCGGATAAAAAAATTTTTCTTATAGAGCCAAGAAAAAAAAAGTCAGAATTCCTTTCTTATGTAATAAAAAAATTAGATTTAAAAAATACTGAAGTTATCAGATCAGGGATTGAAGAGTTTTTAAAAGGGCGGCAAAAAAGAAAATTCACAATGATAGCAAGAGGGTTTCCCGATAACATAAAGCTTGTAATATATGTAAAAAAAAAGATCGTAAAAGAGCTTTTGTTGATAACATCGTTAGACAAAATAAAAAAAATGACAAAAGGGATAGAAAAGTTAAGACAAAATATCTATAATGTACCCTTTCGGGACAATCTGAAAATAATACACATAGCGAATGTTTCACGTGAAACATAGAGGGGAAATGGGCAAAATTATAACAATTGCAAATCAAAAGGGCGGAGTTGGTAAAACAACAACCGCTATCAACCTGGGTGCTTCTCTGGCGATTGCGGAAAAGCGAATTCTTTTGCTAGACCTTGATCCACAGGCAAATTCTACTACCGGCATGGGACTTGACAGAACTCTTATTAATAAAGATATTTATAGCGTTCTATCTGACAAATGTTCTGTGAGTGATTCGATAGTTGATACGGAGTTGCCGTTTTTTAAACTTATTCCGTCTTCAAGAAACCTGGCAAGGTTTGAAATGGAAGTTTCAGAATTTGATGGAAATCATTTATATTTAAAAAATTCACTTGAAGATATTAAATCCGAGTTCGATTTTATTATTATTGATTCTCCGCCTTCACTCGGGCTTCTTACGATCAACTCTTTGACTGCTTGTGATTCGGTTCTTATACCGATACAGTCTGAGTATTATGCCCTTGAGGGGTTGTCTGACCTTAACGATACTATAGAAAGGATAAAGGATAGCTTTAATAAAGACCTGGAAATAGAGGGTATTCTTATCACTATGTTTGATGAGAGGACAAATCTGTCAAGACAAGTGGAAGAAGAGATCAGGGCGTTTTTCAAAACAAAGGTTTATAAATCTATAATTCCAAGAAATGTGAGGCTGTCAGAAGCTCCCAGTTTTGGAAAACCTATTCAATTGTATGAAATAAAATCAGCCGGTTCCAAAGCATATATGGCGTTGGCTAAGGAGATGTTGGGTCAATGAAGAGACGTGTTCTTGGGAAAGGGATAGAGGCAATAATAGCAAACAAGCCAAACCTTAATGAAAACGGTGATTTTATAGAAGTTGATATAGATAATATTTATCCTAATCCTTATCAACCTAGAAAAAAATTTAAAAAAGAAAAAATACTTGAACTGGCAGCATCACTCAAAGAAAACGGAATGATACAGCCTGTAGTTCTTTATCGGGATAGTAACAAATATTTTCTTCTTGTAGGTGAACGCAGATGGAGATCTGCTCAGCAGCTTAAGTGGGAAAAAATACCTGCAATCGTTAAAGATGTTACTCCAAAAGAAGTAATGGTTGCAGCACTTGTCGAAAATGTTCAGCGTGAAGATCTGAATGCTGTTGAGATCGCTGAAGGAATAAATCTGATAATTGAAAAAAACCATTTAAGTCAGGAAGAAGCTTCTGTTAAAGTTGGGATGAACAGAACAACGGTGACAAATTATCTTAGATTGTTAAAGCTTCCTGAAGCTGTAAAGCAGAGCATAATATCAGGTGAAATATCCCAGGGGCACGCAAGAGCATTATTAGGCCTTGAAAATGATGAGGCTATTCTTGATGTAATGTCAATAATACTAAAAGGCACTTTGTCTGTTAGAGAAACTGAAAAACTTGTAAAGAAAACAAACGAAAAACCGGCAACCGAATCGGGCGGCATTACAGAAATCGAACAGGATCCTGATCTTAGAAAAGCGGAAGAAAGTCTTTCAAAGATTTTTTCATCAAAAGTAAATCTCATTTATAAAAAAAATGGAAGTGGAAAAATTGTAGTTTATTTTAGTAATCTTGAAGAATATGAACGAATTCATAAGTTAATAACGAAGGAGTGATTATGCAAAAAAATGAAATTATAGGAAAAGTTAACGGTTTTATTGATCGTGATACAGAGATGACAGGCGATATTAAATTCAG
>JAGLQR010000027.1 GCA_023136725.1 Candidatus Aminicenantota bacterium | reverse complement strand
ATCTGTTAACTCTGACAAACTTATCAGGATCCAGCTTTTTTTCAAAATTTTCAAGTGTATTTCTGATAAGAAAGGACCTTTCTCCCTTGTGAAGCCTCAGGTAGTTTCTTTCAGATTCGATTCGATCAATATCCTGACATCTCAGAATAACAAATCCTTTCCCGAGTTTTACCATTAACCTGTCCATTAAATTTCTCCTTGCGGCAACTTCACTTATAATACGTTTTAAATTGATCTTTATCACATTACTTTGGTCACAAATTCATTTATGTGAATTAAGTAATGGTTTTTTGGAATATATGACTTTAGTTATATTTACTAAAATTTCCCCTTTTTTCAGTACCGATTCGTATAAATATTCTTGAATATAAATAATTATGAAACATTTTAGAAAGTTTATCCGTCTTAATCATTATACACAATGAAATATCTTACTATATTGACAATACTCGGATTTATCATATTTCCTGCATATTCGAAGAGTAATACTTCTTCCCTCTCTTTCAATCACTTAAATAAAGGAGATGGATTATCTGACGACCTTGTTTTTTCACTTTTCCAGGATAGTAGAGGATATATCTGGATTGGAACATCAAGCGGACTTAACAGGTATGATGGATACAAATTCAAAAAATTTTTTCATATTCCGGAAGATCAGAGATCAATTCCCCACAATGTTATAACCTCAATATGTGAAGATGAGGAAAAGAATCTCTGGATTGCCACTTACGGTGGAGGAATTTCAAAATTTAACCCGGGAAAAAACAATTTTAAAAATTATCTTTCATTCGATAATATAAAAAATCCTGACAGCTCAAAAATAATCAATCACATAAAGTTTGATTCTAAAGGAATATTGTGGATCTCTACCAAAGATGAAGGTTTGATGCTTTTCGATCCAAAGTCTTCTCAGGTAAAACAATACAAACATGACCCGGATGATCCGGGGTCAATAAGTTCAAACAAGATAATGTCCTCATTCGAAGATTCAAATGGTAATATCTGGGTAGCTACATGGGGAGGTGGTTTTTGTAAATATAGTGAAGAAAACGATTCCTTCCAAAAGATCCTCCCTGTTGAGGAGAAGAAAAAAGATATCTGCTGTCAATATATCCATACGATATTAGAGGATGCGGAAAAAAATCTCTGGCTGGGGACAAAAAATACAGGACTTGTAAAATATGAAAAACTCTCAGGGAAATTTCAATCCTTCGGGATTGAGAACCACAGGAAACACGGGCTGAAAGGTGAAAAGATCACTACAATCTTCTCAGATCCGGGAAATGATAATTTGATCTGGGTTGGAACTGAAAACGGGTTATTCATTTATAAAATTTTTGAGGATAGTTTAATTTCTTATGGAAAAGGAAGCGATGATTCCGGCCTGAGTCACAAATATATTTGGAGTATCATGAGAGACAGATCAGGGCTTCTCTGGATAGGGACTGTCGGCGGAGGTTTAAATATTGAGATATGGGGAAGTGAATATTTTAGTAAGTTCAGTAACAATGGAGGAGATGGATATAGCCTGAGTTCTAATGTGATCGGATCAATTTATTCAAATACAAACGATCCTTCAACCCTCTGGGCGGGAACCCTTGGAAACGGCTTGAATAAAATCAACCTCAGGTCGGGAAAGATAGAATCATTTATTTCAGGCATGCCGGAAGCTAGTTCTATTCCCCCCCGTTATATTACCTGCATCACATCTGATCTGTCTTCACCGGAATATTTATTTATAGGATCTAATTCGGGTTTGCTAAAATATAACATTGAAAAAAAACTATTCACAAAACTTGAGTCCCCGTTAAAAAAATTCATTGATTTCAATTCCACTTTTATCTCCACTTTGATGACCTCAAAGCTATATAAAGATTTTCTCTGGATCGGAACTTTTGGAAAAGGATTATACAGACTGGATCTCAATAATTTTGATCTCACTAATTATCAATTTCAAAAGGAATATAAAAATAATCCTGATATGAACAGAGTGTATACAATAAAACAATCAATATCCGATCCAGGTGTGTTATGGATCGGTACAAATATTGGTGTCGGGAAATTCATTATTAATAGCAATACTTTTAAACTCTTAAAACTTCCGGAGTCCGGAAAAAGCCTTGAAAATATCCCTGTCTTGTCTATCTGCGAGTCGAAAGAACAACCGGGGATATTATGGTTAGGGACAAAAGGAAATGGATTGTTGAGACTTGATAATGCAAAACGAAAGTTCCTCCGGCTTTCAGAGGCCGATGGCCTCCCTGACAATACTATTGTCTCCATAGTTGAGGAGCCCAAAGAACATTTATGGCTTGGAACACTGAATGGCCTTTCACATTTTAATATTAAAACCGGTAACTTCAGAAACTTCGACTGTTCTGAAGGATTACAAAATACTGAATTCAATTTAAATGCATCTTTTATAAGCTCTGATAGAAAACTATTTTTCGGAGGTTCAAAAGGAATTGACTTTTTTTGCCCTGAAAAGCTCGATACAAATATTTGCATACCGCAAATAGTATTGACCGGACTGGAAATATTCGGAAGTACCAAACTCCCCGGAATGGATCAGATACTGGAAAATGATATTTCCACAACTAACGAAATAAGACTCCCGAACAATTATAATTCAATTACGATACATTTCGCAGCCTTGGACTTTAGTTCTCCTGAAAAGAATCAATATTCATGCATAATGGAAGGGTTTGAAGATAAATGGCAATATCTGGGCAATACTAATCATGTACTTTACGAAGAACTTAAACCTGGGAATTACATTTTCAAAGTAAGGGGAGCTAATAGCAGCTCTATATGGAACAATAACTATAGATCACTCAGCATTATCATTATTCCCCATTTTACCGGATCACTCTGGTTCAGGGTATTACTGTTTCTATTCCTGATCCTGTTTATTCTACTTCTCCGGACTCTGAGGAAAAAACTAAAACTAACCCCTGCATTAACAGGAAAGACATCAGAACAATTATTCCAGGATAATATTATTACATTAAGGGAAAAGGAGATTATCAATTTGATCCTGAAGGGAAAAAGTAATAAAGAAATTGAAGAAGAGTTATATATCTCTCTTGGAACAGTGAAAAATCACCTTTACAATATATATAAAAAATTGAATATTAAGAGCAGAACTCAACTTGTGAGCCTTCTGAGATCAGACAATAGAAAATAAAAATATTTGTTGATAATAAAAATATATAGTTTTATACTCGGTTTCAAACAATGGAGTAAATATGAAAAAAAATATAATAATTTTAACAATAATGTTTTTTCTGGTAGCGGGAACCATATATTCAGCAGATGATATATACCTGAAAATACCGGTAAGGATATATAAGGGAAGTGAATATTTAAAAGGATTATCTAAGGAAGATTTCTCACTAAAGATAAACGGCAAGGTCAGATCAATCGAAGAACTCCTGACCGGTGAGAGATCAATTAATGATATCTCGGAAAGGAGGAATTTTATTCTTCAATTTAACCTGACCGATTATGGCAAGAATATAACAAAAAGTATCAATTTTTTCATCAATGAAGTTCTCAGGAAGAAAGATAATCTTATTGTGTGGACTCCGGTCAAGGTATACAGAATAAGAACGGACAAACCAAAACAAAATATAATTTCTGATATTGAGAAGATAGTTAAAAATGATTCATTCAATTATAAAAGACTAAAGGAATCTGCAAGAGAAAGATTGTTCAGCATAGTCAGAAAATTCAACAACTTTATCCCGAATGTCAAGGACTCGAACCCGTACATATCAAGCATATTAAATTTCCTCAATGAGTATAGTAGAGAGTGGCTGGATTTCAAATCAAAGTTCCTCATGCCGGATATAGGAAAATATTATGGGGTGTTTTCTCTCCTGACTCAAAAATATCCTGGAGAAAAGTACTTTGTTAATTTTCAACAACGGGAGGTTATCCCTTCATTGAAAAAATACAATAATGTCAAAAGAGATATCACTAATTATCTGTCAAATATTGCCGGGACTTCTGAATCTTCTTATTCATCATCTATCGCAAATGCATTAAAAAAAATAGACAAATCAATGCTTCTCTCTGATAATTTTGATCCGGAAAAATTAATATCACCGTTTAAAGGAGCAAATATCAGTTATAACCTGATATTATTCCATTCCTTCAGACAGAGTGGTGAGGATTCAGATTCTGTTTCTCCGGACCTGGAAGGGATTTTGAGAAATATTTCAAGATCAACAGGCGGATTTAGTATTAATACCAATGATTTTGTGAAAGGAATAGAGTCAATTTTAAAAAAATCAGACAATTACTATTTCATTATCTATAAATTTAACGGAAAGAAAGGTGAAAAGAAAATAGAAATTGAGATAGGTGATAAAAATGCAAAATTGTTTTATAAGAAAAAATTTCTCCCTGGTGAAATTGACCTGCTTATCAAACTGGCTTCCGAACCAAAGATCACCATCTCAGAAGTTAAAACTAAAGGCCATGATCTTTCTTTCACAATTTCCGGTTTCTCAATAACAGGGAAAAAAAAGAAAACCGGAATTATGAAGGTGGAGATAAAGATAATCGACAAAGACAGAAATTCCGTAATGAATAAGAACAACACTTTGAGAGCTGAGAAAGATTCTATTAAAATATCTCTTAAAATCACTCCGGAATTGAAAGGATTTTTTAAACTTGAGATCACTGCAAAAGATATGAATGCCAATAAAACAGCAAGTTTTTCAAAATATATTGAGCTTAAATAAGTTTGATTTTTTGAGATTCTGCTGATATAATTTTTCGAGTGGAGGAAATATGAGAAAACTATCCCTGATCTTTATTATAATCACAATGATCGCAACATTTCAGATATCCGGAATGATTAATCAAAGCAAATTTTCAATAACTGTCGGTGGCGGTATAAGAAACATATCTGAAGAAATATTTGAAACCGTGTATGGAACGAACAATATTGCTTACAGTATAGATTTCGCATATAAACTTGGCAAATCACTTGAAATGTTTGTTCACTCAGACTACCTTAAAGTCGACGGTGAACTCGAATTTGACCCAAAGGCTACCACACTCACAATAATACCGGCAGAAGCCGGGCTCAGGATCCTCCTCGGGAAAAGTAAGTTCAAGCCCTATTTAGGTTTGGGTGCCGGATATTACATGCTGAAAGAAGAGAACTTCATCGGAACAGTGGATGAAAGCAGTACCGGTTTTTTCGGAGAAGGTGGATTCAGATTCTATTTCGGAAAACTTTTCATCGACTTGAAAGCAAAATATATTAAATTAACTTATGATGTTTCTGGCACAGAAGTAGACCTCGGGGGCCTCTCATATTTCGGTGGCATCGGAATAAGTTTCTAGTTTTATTACTATAAAGAAAAGATCCGGATCAGATATTTGTATCCGGAATTCGGCCTTATCTTTAGATTTTTTATCTTCAGGATGTTGGGAACACAACCGGCTTGATCAGAGGAAATTGATTATCCAGCTACCCGCGATTATTCCAATGCTCATATACAGGAAAAGCTTAATTCCCTCTTTTTTTATCTTTGCCTTATCATCATGTCTGATAAATGCAATAATAGTAGAAACGATGCCTGAAAAAACCAGCATCGAGATCAGATGGCTTTTAAACATTATTTCTCCCCCCTTTCCTTGCAAGATCAAATGCATTTAGAGCTACCAGATAATTCAACAGGCCTGCTGATACCAGATAGGTAGTTCCATAATGGTATGTAACAGACTCGATATTACCCTTTGCAAATCCCAGCAGGTTTACTATTACATTAAACAATCCCAGTCCGAGATCACCAAGGAAACCGAGAATAAGAAGGGGATGAAATTGCCTCTGTACTACTCCGTAATTATTGGATGTCTCAGTATAAGGAAGAAAAAACTTACCTTCCATAATAATGCCCAGGATAACAAGAAGGAGAATTCCTGAAAAAAACACCAATGCTTTAGTGTATTTCTTATGGATAAAATGCCCGGAACCCGGGATCAGCCAGGATAGTAAAAATATTAAGTAAGGTCTCATTTAATTATTATACTAAATAAACAAAGTTCATTCAATGATATTGCAGCCACTCATTTTTCAATTTACGGGGTTATATGATAAAATAGAAAATTAAACATATAACTGCTCATTAGGAGAAAGTATGGAGTTTAAGAAGAGAATATTATGTATCGGAGCCGGGTATGTCGGTGGCCCGACAATGGCTGTCATTGCACTGAAATGCCCTGAATTCAGAATTGACGTTGTTGACATAAATCAGGACAGGATAGATGCATGGAACTCGGATGATCTCCCAATCTTCGAACCGGGACTACTGGAAATTGTAAAGGAAAGGAGAGGGAAGAACCTTTTCTTTTCAACAGATACAGAGGCGAATATTACTAAAGCTGATATAATTTTTGTATCTGTAAACACCCCGACTAAAACTTTTGGAGAGGGTGCCGGAATGGCATCAGATCTCCAATATTGGGAAGCTACAGCTCACCAGATCGTTAAGCATGCTCAAAGTGACAAGATTATTGTTGAGAAAAGCACACTTCCGGTCAGAACTGCTGAAGCTATGGAAAGAATTTTGAAGATGCATAACGGTAATATAAAATTCGAAGTAGTTTCCAATCCTGAATTTCTTGCAGAGGGAACTGCAATAAGTGATCTTCTTGAAGCTGACAGAGTATTGATCGGAGCTCATAATACTGAGGATGGAAATAAAGCTTCACAGGAGATCGCTGATATATACAGGCATTGGCTCCCTGAAGAAAAGATTATTACCACAAACTTATGGTCATCGGAATTGTCCAAGCTGATTGCAAATGCATTTCTTGCACAAAGGATATCTTCAATAAATTCGATCTCAGCACTTTGTGAAAAGACAGATGCAGATATATCGGAGATTGCTCATGCAATTGGAAGTGATACAAGGATCGGAAGCAAGTTCCTTCAAACCAGTGTCGGGTTCGGCGGATCCTGTTTTAAGAAGGACATTCTCAACCTGGTCTATATAGCAAAGAGTTATGGACTTTATGAAGTTGCAGATTACTGGGAATCTGTTGTAACCATGAATGAATATCAAAAATCAAGATTCGTCCGCAAGATCATAAAGGAGATGTTCAATACGGTTGCAGGTAAGAAGATCACATTGTTCGGTTTCGCATTCAAAGCCAATACCGGGGATACAAGGGAATCACCGGCTATTGATATCACCAAAGCCCTTCTTGATGAAAATGTCAGGGTTACCATTCACGACCCTAAAGCAATCGAGAATGCAAAGATCGACCTGAAAGGAATTGATGAAAATATAACATATGAGACTGATCCCTATAAAGCTGCCGCGAATTCAAATGCCATCGTTATTACAACCGAATGGGACCAGTTCAAAGATCTTGACTATTCACAGATTTATAATTCAATGGAGAAACCCGCTTTTATTTTCGATGGCAGGAATCTTCTTGATCACAAGAAATTATTCATTATCGGGTTTAATGTTTATCCGATTGGAAAGCAGCAATTGACTCACTTTTCATAATGGAGGAAAGATGTGTGGAATTATTTGTTACACAGGTAAGAAAAAAGTAATCCCAATCCTTATGGATGGGCTGAAGAGGCTTGAATACCGCGGTTATGACTCAGCAGGACTTGCAGTAGTGGAAAATGGAAAAACCTTCATGGTCAAATCTAAGGGAAAAGTTTCGAGCCTGGAAGCCAAATTATCTGATTCATCATCAGAAGCAACTTTCGGAATTGCCCATACAAGATGGGCCACACATGGGAAACCTTCGGAGATCAATGCCCATCCTCAATTCGACTGCAATAACAAAGTGAGTGTAGTGCACAATGGAATAATAGAGAACTATCAGGAGATAAAAGAAGAACTTATTAAAAAAGGACATAAATTCACATCCGATACGGATACCGAAGTAATTGCTCACCTTATCGAACAGAATTTTAACGGCGACCTCGAGTCGGCGGTCTTAAAATCTATCGAAAAACTTGATGGTGCATTCGGGATAGCTGCAATCCATTCTGATGTCGATCATAAGATCGTTGTTGTCAAGAGAGGAAGCCCGATCATAATCGGGATCGGTGAGGATGAATATTTTGCTGCCTCCGACTCAACAGCCTTGTCTCCTTATACAAACCAGATGATTATCCTTAGTGATGATGAGATGGCGGTTCTCAATAGTAGTGATTATTATATAAAAAACCTGAGCAATGAGATCCTTAAAAAGAAAGTTGAATTTGTTGATTCAAATATGTACACAAATGATAAAAAAGGATTTAAACACTTCATGTTGAAAGAGATCTTTGAACAACCTGAAACCATAGAGAATGCTTTCCGGGGCAGGATGATAGAGAGTGAAGGTGTATCCAAACTCGGTGGCCTTGAGCCTGTTCTTGACAGACTTAAGAACATGAAAAAGCTGATAATCATTTCATGCGGGACCAGCTATTATTCGGGCCTTATAGGACGTTATATTTTTGAAGAATTAACCGAATTAAATGTAGAAACAGAAGTGGCTTCTGAATTCAGATACAGAAAGCTTAAACTGGATAAAAATGTAGCAGTACTTGCTATATCCCAATCGGGTGAAACGGCTGATACTTTAGCAGCATTAAAGGAAGCAAAAAGGAAAGGTGCTCTTCTACTCGGTATTGTGAACGGAGTCGGGACATCTATTCCCCAGCTAACGGATGCAGGTGTTTATAACCATGCCGGGCCTGAGATCGGAGTTGCATCAACTAAGATCTATACATCTCAACTTGTGATACTGACATTAATAGCTCTTCTTATCGGAAGATATCAGGGTATGTCATTTACCGAAGGAAAAGAGATAATCAATGCCATAAAAAAACTTCCTGATCAGATCAGAGAAATACTCGGAAATTCCAAAATTATAAAAGAGATTGCACTTAAATATTCCATTTATAATGACTTTCTGTATATCGGAAGATTATTTAATTTCCCAACTGCGATGGAAGGGGCTCTGAAACTTAAGGAAATTTCATACATTCATGCTGAAGGATATGCAGCCGGGGAAATGAAACACGGACCGATATCCCTGATAGATAAAAATTTCCCGACTGTTGCAATTGCAACTGATGACCTTGTCCTTGAAAAAATACTCAGTAACATGGAAGAGATCAAGGCAAGGGATGGGAAAATCCTTGCTATTACTAATGAGGGTGAGAAAAAGGTTAAAAAAATCGCAGATGACATAATTGAAGTTCCCAGAACATTGCCGCTACTTCAACCTATCCTGAATGTTATTCCTCTTCAATTGTTCGCATATTACATAGCTGACGAAAAAGGATGTGATATCGACAAACCGAGAAATCTCGCTAAATCAGTTACAGTGGAATAACAAAGTCTTTTACCTTGGATTATTCAATTACTTTATTACGGATCATAAGCTGGACTATATCATAAATTTCCGGGAGACATTCTTTATTCAAACCTGACTTTACAATAATTTTTTCTACTGCCATTGGCTCCCCGGTCGGGAAGGGGAGGTGAAAAAGGAACTTTCCCTGACAATGTGTCAGATTGATTCTATTGGATACCCTGGATCTCCCTTTTCCTTTAAATATTGTAACTGCTCTTATCGCCATCTCTTTGCCTTCCTTAAAAACTGCTCCGGATTCTTTTATTTCTCTGATCCTTTTTTTTTTGAATTCATCCAATCCCGGGAATGAAAAAGCAGAAATATCAAGATTGATCCTGAGATCATTTTTAAGAACAGAATACCTGAAATAAGGTCTTTTATCTTCCTTTACACTTTTTTTTTCAAGGATCCCCAACTCCGTCAGCCCTTCCAGAAAATCCTGAGCGGTCTTTATATGAAGTTCAAGCCTTGATGCCGCCTCTGATGCAGATATGTCTCTGTAGTTCATAAGGAGTTTCAGGAAATTGTAAGTATACTCCCTGGAAAGGAGTGTACTGATCTTTCGGACATCCTCAAATCCTGAAAACTCAAGTGATTCATTTCCCATTATTCAACCTTAAATATCATTAAGTTCTTTAATGATCTTTTCATCTTCTTTTTTTTTAAATAATTCAAACCACTTGATAAACAGGTCAGCCATTGAGGAACAGAGATGATCGAATGTTAATTCATCCTTATATGCTTTGTACTCATCTTCAGCAATCTTAACCGACACATTTCCTGAGTTTTCAAAAATTACATGTGTTGCTTTTGAATAATCTTTCTTCACAAAAAATATCCAGCTCCACATATTCTTCGGAATAACCAGTATTATCCGTTCCTTTTCAACAAGCGGATATGCGATCATTTCTCTGAAGAGAAAATGTGAATATTGTCGTATATCCTCTTCAGCTGCATCGATATTTCCTGCAGGATACGGCCTGTTCGTGAAACCGTCAGCTTTACCTTCTACAGGTTTAGCAGCAAGTTCAAGCACTTCCCTATACCTCCAGTTAATTTTCTTCTTTATCAGTGTTACAAAGAAAGGTACCATGAATAATGCTGCAAGAATTGCAAATACCAGATGGACTTTTAATTTATGAACAGGTGGCAGAAAAGTAAGCCCGATGAATAAATAGTATGGAAAAGTCATAAGATATACAGGATTTCTTGTTCTAAGCCAGACAAAAAAATGGATAAATGCAAAAGGGAGGTTTGCAAGGGAAAGAACCCAATGAAATATCTCCTCTCCACCTAATGTCCTCCCTGACAAAAGCAAGATCACCAATATTACAGTTATAGCAATAAGGCCCAAACTCATTGTTTTAATTTTTCTGGTTTTCATTTATACACCTCAATTTATTACTTCATTTCATATGAAGTATATTTCACATAAACTGAAATGTCAAGCCTTTTTCTTATTTTTAAGCTGCCTGAGAATATCTT
>JAGLQR010000269.1 GCA_023136725.1 Candidatus Aminicenantota bacterium | reverse complement strand
TCATCTAATTTCATTTTACGTTTTTAATAAAAGAAAGTTTTCATTCAAGCTCGATAATATCAACTTCACCCTTTATTTTCAATTGAAAACAATCTGTGGGCAGAGTTACATTGGTTTTGTATTCAGAAAAAACATAGACGATCTCAACACCCGTCGGGTCCTTTTGTATTATTTTTAAGGGAAGTAATTTTTCAGATAAATATATTCTAAAATCCGCTCCGTCTTCTTCATTTAAAAAATGTATCTGCCTTCCTTCAATATCTATATTTATATTCTTGATCAATTCTTTTGTGTACAATAATTGGAATATCCACAATTGTGTTTTCTTTGTCAGTTTCCCTCTTGTCACCTGTTCATCTTCGATGTCATAATATTCATAAGAGTCATCTGATAATATCCATATTTTATGATCCGGCTCCAGATATTCCCACTTGATCTTCCCTCTGTCGCGAAACGTCATCACACCTTTTTCTTCAATTTCCACAACTGAGTTATTAATTACCTGATTAAGGAATTTAACTTTAAAGGGTTTTATACTGTCAATCTTTTTTCTGACTTTAAAAAGAAAATCACCATCTTTGTCAGGACTTAAAAAGAGACTTAATATTAAGAGTGTAAATACTACTTTTTTAAGCAATTGCAACGCCCAGTGCTATTGAATTTACTTTGTCGATTTCACTTTCATTTCTTGATGGTATCAGGATCGGGATCTTTGCTCCCATTACTACATGAGCAACCTGTTTCTTCATGTAGAACATAAAACACTTTCCAAGAAGATTTCCGGATTCTATATTGGGCATCACCATGATCTGAACATTACCTGCAACTGGATTTTCTATACCTTTCATTTCTGCAGCTTCTTCCGAAACAGCAATATCAAAAGCAAGTGGTCCATATACACTACAACCGGTTATTTCTCCGTCAACATTCATTTTTGTGAGAATCTCAGCATCTGTAGTTGCAGGCATTGAATCTTTTACTGATTCAACTGCTGCCATTACACCAACTTTGGGATCTTTATAACCAAGCTTATGAAACACTTTGACACTATTCTCAATTAGTTGTTTTTTTTGTTGGACATCAGGTAATATAACGATTCCCCCATCGGTAAGCCCGACAAATCCGTTATTATTATCAAGAGGATCTTCCATTATAAGTACATCGGAAAGGAGGTTCCCCGTTCGAAGTCCTTTTTCCTTATCAAGAACCGGCTTTATTAATTTTGCAGTAGGAAGAAAGCCTTTGAGTATTACATTTACTATATTCTGATTTGCAAGTTCAACTATCTTTTCCGCTGACTCTTCAATTGTCTGACAATTGATAATTTCATAATCAGCAGGATCTCCCCCGTTTTCTGAGATCATATTGGTGATCTTTGATCCGTTTCCAGTTAAAATAAAATCGGCAATCCCCTCACGCTTAGCGTTTATCACTGTGAGGATTGAATTCAGATTCTCCGGAACCGGAATTCCGACAATCATCCCGCTTTTCTTCTTTGCATTGGATATCAGATCATTGAAGTTCTTAATCATTTTGTCCCCCGTATTACATTCCCTGGGACATCATTTTTACAAAATCGCTATTGGTCTTGGTCTTACTCAGTTTCCCAATTAGTAATTCCATCGCATCTACTTCACTCATCTGAGAAAGTACTTTTCTCAGGATCCAGATCTTGTTCAGCTCTTCCTGTTCGATCAGCAATTCTTCTTTTCTTGTGCCTGATTTGAATATATCAAGTGCTGGAAATACTCTCTTGTCAACAAGTCTTCTGTCAAGATTGATTTCCATATTTCCAGTACCTTTAAATTCTTCAAAAATAACTTCATCCATTCTGCTTCCAGTATCAACGAGTGCAGTTGCAAGAATTGTCAAACTGCCACCTTCCTCAATATTTCTAGCTGCCCCGAAGAATTTTTTCGGCTTTGTGAGAGCATTTGCATCAACACCACCGGATAAAACCTTACCGGAGGGAGGAGTTATAGAGTTATGTGCTCTAGCCAGTCTTGTAATCGAATCAAGAAGAATGACCACATCCTTGCCCATTTCAACCATCCTTTTTGCTTTTTCCATCACGATATCTGCAACCTTAGTATGTCTCATCGGAACTTCATCAAAAGTAGATGAAATTACTTCTCCACAGACACTTCGTGCCATATCAGTGACTTCTTCAGGCCTCTCATCAATAAGGAGAACAATCAGTTGTATGTCAGGGTGATTTACTTCTATCGACTTGGCTATCGCCTGAAGGATCATTGTTTTACCTGTCCTGGGTGCGGCCACAATAAGTCCTCTCTGGCCTTTCCCGATCGGAGTAAGAAGATCCATGACTCTTCCGGTTGTATTATCCGGAGATGTTTCGAGTGAGATCCTCTCATCGGGATAAAGAGGTGTCATCTTTTCAAATCTACGGTTCTTTCTGTATTTCAAAACATAATCAGGATCTTCTGAATTTACGGCTTCAACGCTCAGGAGAGCAAAATATTTTTCACCGCCCTTTGGAGGCCTTACAGAGCCTGAAATAGTATCACCGGTTCGAAGATCGAATTTATTTACCTGAGAAGGAGATACATAAATATCTTCCGAGCTTGAAAGATATGAATATTCCTGAAATCTCAGGAAACCGTAGCCATCCGAATGAAGATCAATAACACCTTCAGCGAAAAGCTTCCCATTCGCACTTGCCTGTGCACTTAGTATTTTAAAAAAAAGAGAGCTTTTATCTTTAATATCTTCTTCTTTTAACTTAAATTCTGTTACGATCTTTTTTAACTCCGGCATTTTCATTTTTTGAAGATCTTTTAATAAGTACATGTTTACTCCTCTAATCCTTTTTCAATGCTTTCTAAAATTTCAAATTCTGAATTTTCATATTTAGCTGAAAATGGAATTACTTTTAAACCATACGTGGTTTGCTGATTTTTTAATTGATTCTTTAAAACTGAATTTGATAATTTATCACTTTTAGTAAAAATTGTCAATATTCTTAAATTTTTTTCCAGTATTGAAGATAATGCCTGCATATCTGATTTCAGATAGCCATGCCTTGAGTCTATTAGTGAAAACACCAGTTTTACATTATTTGTTTTATTAAAAAATGCATCCATCAACTT
>JAGLQR010000268.1 GCA_023136725.1 Candidatus Aminicenantota bacterium | reverse complement strand
TGAAAGATCTGCAACTCGCTACAACGGAACATCCCCTGGGACTTTATTGTCAGCAATGCGGGCAGTGCCTGACCCAATGTCCGGAAAATATCGATATCCCCACTCTGATGAGAAGTTATATGTATGCTTACGGTTACCGAAATCTTTCACTCGCACGCCGGACGGCTGACCTGGCTTTAACGGACAGATTATCCTGCGTTGATTGCAGTCAGTGCAGCGTGAACTGTACCCAGGGGTTCAATATTCGGGAAAAGGTGCTTGATATTGCCAGGATCAGGGAGATTCCCGAAGACCTGATCAGGAATGTATAATCATACAATAAGAAACGGTAATTATTCAGGGGTTCGTTTGGCTCACATTTCTTTCTGCTTGTCAGGGTGTTTGCTCCACCACCAGCACAGCAGGAATAGAATTGCAATTATAGCAAGGAAGTACCATAGGGGCTTCGTCAGCACATTGGGATTCATGATGGAGAGCGCGATGAAACAAACGAGAGAGATTGAAGCGCCAAGGAATTCCCACTTCCATGCAAGACCGAGACCAATGAATAAAAAGGCTCCCAGAACGAGAGGAATAATTGGTAAGGGTGTAGTTCTCGGGTGGTCACGGAACACTACCTCGGCTATAAAAAAAAATAAAACCATCAGAATAAACAGAAGACTCATGATGCGAGCGATCCATCGTATAACTTTGATCATATTAGGACCTGGAGATGATATACTTTTCAAAATATCCTCCTTTGCCGTAGCTACATTGCAGCCATTTACAATATGGCTCTTCCCCTGGAATTTGTCAACTTATTGTGCAAGTTGCATATATATGGGAAAGGCCGGGTGAGGGTTTATCCAAACAATTCTGAATGAGAGCCAGTCCTGGCAAGTTTGAGAACTTTCTCCTTTTTGTCTAAATTCCCAGGTCTTCAAACAGCTCATCACTGTTTTGTGATTTAGCACCTTTTTTTGTTTCAAGTTCTTCAATAGCTTTGACAGTTCTTTTGTTCGGGATCTTAACCGGGAACGGGAGTCCTTTAAGAATAGCTATCTGTTTATAGAGCATATTAATTACAATGGAATGATTCAGGCCCAGATTATGCAGTATGGCACCCACTTCATCTTTTAATGCCTTATTAGTCCTAATGTTCAGGTTTACGTTCTTCTCTTCCATTATTCCCCCCGATAACATTATGACCTCTTGTGCGCACATTGTCAACACATTGCTAACTTTACTCATTATGGTTAAGTCTTTCCTACTCTCCTATTTTAATCCTCCCTTCCATCTCTAACCTTTTATCCCCCCGGCTTAAGCCACCCCCCTTAACAAGGGAGGCAAGATATAATTATCCCCCTTCTTTAAGGGGGACTAAAGGGGGATCCATTACCCTTCTCCTCCCGGGTGAGGGTCAGGGAGGTGTTGCCACCTCCCCCGCTTCATTTCAGAGATACTTCTCTTTAAGTTTTTCGGCCTTTTTTATACCGTCATCAAGAATTATTACTGATTTCCCGTTCTTGAACTGGTAGATCATCTCATCATCCTGAAGTTCGTTAAGAACCTCAAACAAAAAACCTTTCCAACTGCGATACACTTTCTTCCCCGGTTCCTTTGTAGAATCTTCTTCCCATCCCGCAAGATATAAAAGTAAAAGATTCAACTCCTTAATTTTTTCATCCATGTCTCCTCCTCAGACCCTGATACGATTTGCAAATTTTTTAAAGGTTTTCTCTCCGATCCCCTTAACTTTCATGATCTCTCTGGTCCGCCTGAAACGGCCATGCTTTTTCCGAAAAGAGATTATCCTTTCAGCTTTCTTCTTCCCAATTCCAGGCAATTTAGATAATTGATCAACACCTGCAGTATTGATATTTATCTGACTCGACTTTTTCACTGCCTTCTTATCGGCTCCCTGCAATTGCACTCCTGACATTGAAAAAATTGTCATTACCAGAAAAAAGATTAAGAAAATTTTCAAATTTCTCATTATTACCTCCGGGGATCATATATACAATTATCTTTCCAAATCCTGTATTAGAAAAAATTTCTAATAATATCGGTATTAAACGAGTATTTGTTGATAATCCGGGAAACTGAAAGTGTAAATATATGTTTACATAAATTTCCCCCAATGTTTTCAATAGTTTATACAATTTCTACCATTCATTTATTCCATTTCAAAAAAAAATAAAATTTCAATATGGATACACCCTATATAAAAGAACTATTTTTATCCCCATCACCTGACCACAAAAGAAACTTCAGTTTGGAAAAGATATTGTTACTAGTCATATAAAATGGAAACTCACAAAACCGGATTTACTCTGATCGAAACACTCATATCAATTACTATGATAAGTTTATCAACTCTTTTATTGATGAAATGTATGATAGTTGCACTTCATGGAGTTAAAAATTCAGATCTGCGGTTCCGGGTCGGCCTGGTTCTTGAAAACAAAAAAAACTCACTTTTAGGACAAAAATATATATCTCCGCTTTTTTCAGAAGGGACCAGCATGGAACGGACCGGGGACGTGATGATTATCACCACCATCATTAATATAACCCATAATTTGAAAAAAATAGTATTGAAGGGAAGCAGAAATAACTTCAATTTGGTTTTGGTTTTCTATAAGTCAGGAATACTAAGGGAGGTAGGAAATGAATAACGGATTTTCAATTTTGGAGCTTCTTGTTGTTTTAGCTATCAGTTTTACAATTTTCGGTATGGTAATTTCAAATATAACAGAAGGGATCACCGTAAGCAGAAAAGTAACAACCCGCCAGCAATTACTGGAATCACTGTTTTTCACTGTGGATACAATAAAAAATGACCTCACAAAATGTGGAATGAGGCTCCAGGAAGCTGCTTCCATGTTCAACCTTGAATTGTTCACTCACACTCAATCCGGATTTAAAGTTATATACGGACTGGCTACGGAAGAACTGGAAAGAAACAGTTATAAAGGGGACAAAACAATAGAAGTAACCGGGAAAGATTTTGTAAAGAAAGGGAGAAGGATACTTATATATGATACCGTCAGCAGGCGATTTGAATTTTCACATATTCAGAAAGTAGATGGATGCCTATTGCAACTTGAATCAGGTCTTAAGAATGAGCACTTGAAGCACTCCGTAG
>JAGLQR010000267.1 GCA_023136725.1 Candidatus Aminicenantota bacterium | reverse complement strand
ACAGAGAAGAGAATATAAGAAGGATATCAGAAGTAGGAAATCTTTTCGTTGATTCCGGTATTATCACAACTACCGCATTCATATCTCCTTACAGGAAGGACAGGGATTATGCAAGGGAGATCCTTGGAGAGGGCCGCTTCATTGAGATCTTTGTAAAAGCTTCTATTGATACATGTGAAGCAAGAGATCCGAAGGGCTTATACAAAAAGGCTAAGAGTGGAGAGATCAAAGAATTTACCGGTATATCCGCACCATACGAAGAACCGTTGAATGCTGAGATCGTTCTTGATGCTGATACACAGACAATAGAAGAAGAAGTTGAAATCGTGCTCAACTATCTTAAAGAAAATAAAATAATATAAAAAAAAGTATTTATTATTTTGTTGTTGAAAATTCAACAAATGTATATTAACTTATAGATGTTGATTGTGTATCAACTTTAGTTTACTTTTAGTAAAAGCACAGGACTTAAAAAACCCTGTGCTTTTTTTTTACCTCAAAAGATTTGAAATTACCTGATAAATAAATGCTGCCAGAAGTGAGAAAAGATAAATATAAAATACAATATTGAAGATAGTTCCGGCTGAACGGAAAAATTCACTTTTTTTCAACCTGTTCCTGAAAAGATACAATACGATCAGTATAAGAAATAGTACTCCGAATTTAATTCTCATTTTTTATAGTAGAACATATTAACAAAATTTAAAACATCGATTTTTATTTAGTATTTACTCAAAGCCTCTATTATTGACATTAAAATCCCATTTTCCTATACTTTTTTTGATATATCATCTTCCACACTTAAAAGGAGATTAACTATGAACATCAGGCCGCAGGTAAGATTTTTAAGTGATCAGCTAATTGAAAAGATCCTGGATGAATCCAGGGATGTGTTATGCAAACTTGGAACGAAGATACACAATGAAGGAATTCTTGAATTGCTGTCCGGATTCGGGGCCGAAGTTGACAGGACTACAAATAATGTTATTTACACCCAGGAAATAATCGATAAAGCTCTTGGAACCGTACCTTCATCATTTAAACTTTATGATACTTCAGGAGAAGAAACCCACAACTTTAGTGAAAACAATGTTTATTTTACTCCCGGCTCTGCTGCATTGAATATTCTCGATTCTGAAACCGGTGAGATCAGAAGGCCGGGAACATCCGATTATATAAAATATGTAAAACTGGTATCATCACTGGATCATATTGCTGCACAGAGCACTGCTTTTGTTCCTGATGATGTTCATGAAAAGGTCTCAGACAGTTATCGCCTCTATCTGAGCTTATTGTTTGGGAAAAAACCTGTCGTCACCGGAACATTCACTATAGATGCATTCAATGTTATGCACGAGATGCAGGTTATGGTTCGTGGGAATAGTACAAATCTTAAAGAGAAACCTCTTACAATATTCTCATGCTGTCCTACATCTCCCCTGAAGTGGAGTGATGTTACCTCACAAAATGTTATAGACTGTGGTAAAAATGGTATCCCGATCGAATTTATTGCAATGCCCCTAACAGGATTTATTTCACCTGTGACAATTACCGGGACACTGGTTGCACACACAGCAGAAACACTTAGCGGAATAGTGATCAGTCAACTTGCCAATCCCGGAGCTCCCCTGCTCTATGGAGGCTCACCGGCTGCATTTGATATAAGATATGAGACAACTCCGATGGGTGCTGTCGAAACACAGATGATCGATTGTGCTTATAATGAAATTGGAAAATATCTACGTATTCCCACACAGGCATATATTTCACTGAGTGATTCAAAAAGGCTGGATGCACAGGCAGGCCTCGAATCAGCTATGGGTGCGACCATGGCGGTATTATCAGGAATTAATAGTATATCCGGGCCCGGAATGCTTGATTTCGAGAATTGTCAAAGCCTTGAAAAACTTGTAGTAGATAACGAGATATGCGGAATGACATTGAGGATGGCAGAGGGAATTGTACCAAGAGAAGACTTTCCCGCACTCCCCCATTTCCAGGAATTGCTTAAAGAAAACCATCTTCTTATTGCGGACCATACAAGAAAATATTTAAAAGATGAACACTATTTTCCAGGGAAGGTTATTGACAGAGCAAACCTCTCCAGATGGGAAGAGGAGGGAAGCCTCACTCTGAAGGAAAGGGCAAAAAGTGAGGTAGATAAACACATTGCAAACTATACTCCTACCGATCTTTCGGATGATGTTAAAAAAGAATTAACCGGGTTAATGGTCACAGAATCAAAAAAATATGGGATGGATTCACTTCCGGAACAAAATTAATGAGAGAAATACTAACAATTCCACATGAAACTGTCATACCTGACAGAGAAGAAGTTATGAAACTGCAGGGTATTCCTGTGGATTCAATACTTCCTCCAAAGATCACAGATCTTTATGACAGGGCATTTTCAATTTTTCTTGACACCAAAGAACCAAAGGGACTGATAGCAGGAATATCCGCTATAGATCTGGAAAATATCCTCACGATCGCCGGCGGAAATATAATAAACTCGGTCATTTCCTCTTTATTCAGAAAAAGCAACGACCTGGCTATATATGTCTTTACACTAGGGGCTGTGATATCAGATACAATAAATGATCTTTTTAACAAAAATGAATTTGCTCTGGGTTCAATGTTAGACTCAATTGCTTCTGCTGCAGCTGACAGAGGAGGCGAATACGGGGAAAGATTTTTTCTCAGCCATCTGAATGGCCTTGGCTCAATTGCTCCTGACCATCGGGTATTAATGTACAGTCCGGGTTATTGCGGCTGGAATATAACCGGACAAAGTAAACTATTCAGATATCTGAAACCCGGGGATATAGGTATATCATTAAATGAAAGTTCATTAATGACACCGATCAAATCAATCTCCGGTGTACTTATTTCAGGAAAAAGAGAGATTCACTATTTAAAAGAAGACTTTGATTTTTGTAAAACCTGTACAGGAAAGAATTGTAGAGAAAGGATAAAAAAGATAAAACAGGAGGCATAAATGGACACCATTAATTCCATATCAACACAACTTATCTCAGGCAATGATAAGGATGTAGCATCTGATACAAAAAAGGCATTGGATGAAGGAATATCGGCTGAAACAATACTAAACGATGGACTGATAAAGGGGA
>JAGLQR010000266.1 GCA_023136725.1 Candidatus Aminicenantota bacterium | reverse complement strand
GATAAACTGATCAATTATGTTCGCATGAAGGTTAATGATCAATACAGGGAGAAGGGAATATTCAACAGGACCCGTAAGGATCTTGATAGCATCCTGGATCCGAAAGCTCTTACGATCGGGTTTGCAAGGAGATTTGCATCTTATAAGAGAGGAGATCTGATCTTCAGAGATACTGAGAGGCTTAAGAGGCTTTTATTTGATACAGAACGTCCCATTCAGATTATTATTGCCGGGAAAGCTCACCCACAGGACAACCCGGGGAAGGAGATAATAAAAAGGATCACAGGCTTCATAAATTCAGACAATATCGGCTCCAGAGTTGTATTTCTCGAAAATTATAATATAAATATTGGCAGATATCTTGTGCAGGGTGTTGACCTCTGGCTTAACAATCCTATAAGGTTATTCGAAGCATCCGGCACCTCCGGCATGAAGGCTGTTGTCAATGGTGGCTTGAATCTTTCGGTACTTGACGGTTGGTGGGATGAAGGATTCAACGGAGAAAATGGTTGGGCTGTTGGTGAGAGGATTCCAATAGAGGATCCTCATTTCAGGGATGAAGTTGAGAGTGACTCGATATATTCGGTCCTTGAGGATGAGATAGTTCCTTTATTTTTTGACAGGGATAAAAAAGGTGTTCCGTTGGGATGGCTGGAAAGAGTAAAAAATTCAATTGCAACACTTTCTCCCCGGTTTAATACCTACAGGATGGTCAGTGATTATAATGAAAAATTTTATATTAATGCAGCCGGAAATTTCAAAAAACTGAAAGAAAATGATTTTACTCCGCTAAAGGAATTTATGAAGTGGAAAGCACATATTGAAAAGCATTTCGGGGATATTAAAATATCAGATATAACCTATGATAAGAAGTTGAATTTCAGTGTTGGTGAAAAACTGAAGGTGGATGTTCTTACTGATCTTGGCGCCATTAAACCAGAGGATGTGAAAGTTGAAGTTTATTTTGGACGTATGGAAAGAGATGACCGCCTGGTTAGTTCAGAATTGGTTTTACTGAACCATGATGTTGAATATAGTGGTGAAGGGGTACTTTTTTCCGGTAGTATTACATGCAGGACTACAGGAAATCTGGGGTTTAAGATAAGGATTACTCCGAGGCATGACCATCAGGTAAACAGCATTGAAATGAATCTCGTTAAATGGGGATAATCATCTCTTTTTAATAGCAGATATATAGAACAGATCGTTATTCAATTTGTGATCAGGAAGAAGAAATATACCAAACTCCCCTTTTTTAAATTTGAAGCCGTATTGGTTTAAAATATTCTCCGGTTCTATTATTTCAAATTCATCCTCGTTAAAATGATGAATCACATTATTTAATACATTTTCAGTTTCATCTTTAATAAATGAGCAAACTGAATAAATAATTATTGTCCCTTTTCCCGCCCATGACATTATAGATTTGAGTATCTCTATTTGTCTGGATGAATTTACTTTTATATTTTTTTTGTTGATCTTGTTCTTAAGATCCGGATTTTTTCTTAGTGTACCGGAGGATGTACAGGGAGCATCAATAAGTATAGTGTCAAAGATATTTTGAAATGGAGGAGCGTTGATATCTCCGGCGATCAGTTCTATATTGTCAGCTCCGGAATTATTTAAAATGGGGATGAATAATTTTAACCTGTTCGGATTAATATCAGAAGCAATAATATCAGCATCAGGACATAGATGTGCAAGGGTGATACTTTTTGTGCCCGGGGCTGCACAACAATCAAGTATCTTTTTGCCTTTGAAAGATGAAACCACAGCTGAAACTGCAAATGAACCTGAATTCTGAAAATAAAAACCATATCCCGGCAGGATCTCTCTTACCATCTGTCCTGCATTTTCTATTTCCAACGAACCAATCTTTTTAACTATTTTGCAGGGGATGTTTTTTTTCTCAAGTATTTTTCCTGCTTTTATCAGATCCGGATCTCTTTTGTTGACCCTGACCTGAAATACCGGCTCTGAGTCAAGATATTCAAGAGTTTCCATGACATCAGAGGTTATATGTTTCAGATTGCTTATTATCTCTTCTGAGACCGAATATTTTATCCTCGGATCTTTAATACTCTTTATAATATTGTCGATTTTTTCATGTTCAGAACTGATTTTCCTTAGTAACGCATTCAGGAATCCTCTTGAGCGCTTTGGAGCAAAATTAACAATTTCATTCACAATTGCATAATCAGGATATGATCGGGAAAAATAAGTGAGGTAAATCCCTATATATAGAAGTATCCGGGTCTGTTCATCTGTGTCTGATAGTTTTCTATTACTGTAGTTTTTTGCTATATACTCGATCAAAGTTTCTTTTCTAGTGACTCCGTAAACAACCCTGGTGACCTCATTTCTATTTAGTTCCGGATGATTGTTCAGGTAGCGGGATATCATTAATTTAAGATTTACATCTCTGTTTTCAAAGAAATGACTTAATATATGAGTGGAGGGTTTCAGGATGTTCAATCTAATTTTTCCGGTATCCGGTTCCCTAATGAGAATGTATATGGGGTCATTTCCTTTTTTCCCTGAGGCAGGATGGAGTAAATATTAACTACACTCCCTTTCCCACAGCAAACCTTAAGGCCTTCTTTTGTAAGGGAGAGTATTGTTCCCGGACTTAATTCACTTTTTTCCCCGGATATGTTCATGCTTTTTATTGTGATCTTTTTATCTCCTGAAGAAAATGATACTCCCGGCCATGGATAGAATGCTCTGAATTTGTTATATATTTCTCCTGCAATAAAATTCCACACGATTCTCCCCTCCTCCTTGGAGACTACTTTTGCAAATGTTGCATGAGAGTTATCCTGAGGTTCCTTTTTTATATCTCCTTTAATTATAGATTCAAGGGTGTCTGTAAGGAAAGGGGCTCCTTCCTTCCCCATCCTTTCTGAAAGTGACTCCGATGTGTCGTCAGGAAGGATCGGAACTTCTTTTCTCGACCATATATCTCCCGCATCCATTTCTGCTGCAATTTCAAAAATAGTTATTCCTGTCCTTTTCAGTCCCATCTCTATTGCTCTTTGATATGGTGCTGCTCCTCTGAGCTCTGGGAGAAGAGAAAAGTGGACATTCACTGTATTGAATTCGGGAACCCTGAATATTTTACCGGGAATAAATT
>JAGLQR010000265.1 GCA_023136725.1 Candidatus Aminicenantota bacterium | reverse complement strand
AAATCAGCTCCTTCTTTTTTTAGCTTAATACTCTCTTCAAAAAGGCCGTTAAGTGTTGCCCTTTTCCATTTTTTATAGCCGGAAAAATTCTGTCCTGTATTGGGTTGTATGATTCCCACTCTGGTTTTTAAAAGTCCATGCTCCAGTGACAGATCCCTTTTATAAAGAAAAAAACCGGATGTATATGTTGAGAATAAAATCAGAATAAATGAAATAATATACTTTTTGTTCCTGTTCTTCAGAAACAGATACAATGTAATATTAAGGAATATGATAATAAATGAGATAAGATGTATCCCTCCTAGCTCTGTGATCTGAGTGAAGTATGTATTTTTGTATTGCGAATATCCTGCGAATTCCCAGGGGAACCCTCCAAAAAGTTTCTCCAGAATAAGATCTTTGCAGATCCAGGCTGAAGGAATAATTAATAATGCTGATATATCAGATCTTAGAACCTTTTTGATAACCAGACCTGATAATCCATAGAATAGTGAAATATATACTGAGAGAACTATTAATCCGAAAACACCGAGAAAACGGTTCATTCCTCCGTAATATACCATTACATTCGGAATCCAGTACAGAATTATCAAATGTGAAAAAAACGAAAACAGGAAGAAAATCTTAAAATAGGAAATAGAATTATCTTTGCTCATAACAAATAACAAAGGGATAAGGAATATGAATGCCAAAAATCCGAGATTAAATTTTGGAAATGATAAGGCATATATCAGCGAAGAAAGAAATATAAGTGAAATGCTTTTTATTATTAGTTTAGTTTTACCGTTTGAAATTTCTTTTTCTCCATCTTTTCCAGTTTTGATTTCTCTTTATTTGCAGAGCCCCGGGTTTCAAAGTTCCCAACTTTCACTCTGAACCATAGAATTTCACCTGATTGAAACTGGCTTATATCAGTCTGGTATCCCATCAATGCAAATTTTTTTGCATAATTCTTTGCAAGAAGGTGGCTTTTGAAAGATCCGACCTGAATTGAATAATAATTGTCTCTCGATTTAGACTTTGGAACTTTTATGGTTCTCATTTTTTTTATATTATTTTCAGGCTTTATTTTCTTATCTGTTTTATCAAATAATCCAAGTTCTTTTTTTATATCCGGTTCACCGATATTAATATCCTCAGTTTGATCAGCACCGTTATCATCAAGTCTGATCTCATCAGATTTGACGGACATTGAAGAGATATCTCTAAAGGGCCTGCTACGCATATTTTCATTTTTCCCGGCATTGAAACCAATATAGAATAGGAAGATACCGATCATGATAACAGCGATCAGGAGAATGATCACATGAGTGAATGTTACTTTGACCTCAAGGTAAGATTTATTATCAGCCATTATTTATTATTAAGTTTTGTGAGAAAATCAATTGGAAGAGGGAAAACAATTGTAGATGAATTCTCAGATGATATCTCAGTAAGGGTTTGCAGATATCTCAATTGAATTGTAACACTGTTTTTTGACATCTTTGTTGCTGCTTCAGAAAGCTTGTCAGCAGCCTGAAGTTCTCCTTCAGCGTGAATGACCTTTGCCCTCCTCTCTCTCTCGGCCTCAGCCTGTTTAGCCATTGCTCTCTGCATTTCCTGAGGCAGATCGACATACTTGATCTCAACCATTGAGACCTTAACGCCCCAGGGGTCAGTATGCTCATCAATTATCCCCTGTAGTTTTGAATTAAGTTTTTCCCTTTCTGAAAGGAGTTCATCAAGTTCTACCTGACCAAGTACCGATCGGAGGGTCGTTTGCGATAATTGCGATGTTGCATAATGGTAATCCTGAATATCAATTACTGCTCTTTTAGGGTCTATTATTCTGAAGTAAACTACTGCATTAACCTTTATCGAAACATTATCCTTTGTTATCACATCCTGAGGCGGGACGTCCAGTACAATGGTACGCAAACTTGTCTTTACCATTTTATCAATCGGGTAAAGTATTATGATGAGTCCCGGACCCTTGGGTTTATCCAGAACCCGGCCAAGACGAAAAATTACTCCACGTTCATATTCTTTTAAAACTTTTATCCAGTTTGCCAATAAAAATAATACAATAAAACCTATAATAAACAATGGTGTATACATAGGCATTTTACTCTCCTTTTTTCACTTTCAGCATCAAATTATTAACTGAAAGGATTTCTACGATCTCTCCTGCGGGTATCGGTTCATCGGATATTGCATTCCATATCTCACCCTTTATGAACACTTTACCTGATAACGAATTAACAGGAGATCTTGTTTTCCCCTTCTCCCCGATCATCCCTTCAGAACCTGTTTCGGCTTTTCTACGACTAACAGTGATCACTTTGTATGCAAGGAAAAGAAAAACAGCGCCGAAGGCTCCGGTAGCAGTGACAATGGTGGCAACAGCAGGCCTTAATTCCGGAATTGGAGAATTTATTAACATTACAGATCCAAGTACAAATGATAATATACCTCCGATACCCAATATTCCAAACCCCTGGATCTTTATTTCCGCAATAAAAAAACCAATGGATAAAAGGATGAGGAAGAGCCCGGTATAATTTATAGGGAGGACCTGGAAGGCAAGAAATGCAAGTAGAAGGGCAATACCTCCTATAACACCGGGAATTATAACGCCGGGATGTGTGAATTCTATATATAATCCTGCCAGGCCGATTATAAGCAAAAAGTACGCAAGATTCGGATTTGTGATAGTTCTAAGGAAGCGTTGTCTCATTGTCATACTGATATTATGAACTGTCTTGTTACTGATATTTAAAATTTCTTTTTTTCCGCCTGATGAAAGGATCTCAAACCCGTCAGCTTTGTTAATGAGTTCATCGATATCCTTAACTACAAAATCTATAAGATTTCCCTCGAGGCATTCAAAGGCCGTGAAAGAACTACTGTCTCTGACAGCTTTCTCGGAAAGCTCTGTATTTCTTCCCCTGCTTCCTGCTATCGATTTCACATAGGATACAGCATCATTTGTTATCTTTTTTTTCATCACTTCATCTATATCTTTACCAATAATCGAGACCGGATGAGCTGCACCCATATTTGTCCCCGGAGCCATTGCAGCAATGTGTGCAGATATTGTGATAAGAAATCCTGCTGAAGCAGCACGTGCACCGGATGGAGATACATAGACTGCTG
>JAGLQR010000264.1 GCA_023136725.1 Candidatus Aminicenantota bacterium | reverse complement strand
ATACCACCAATATCAATAAAAGCACCATAATTTTTGACAGAGCTTACCGTTCCCGGATATACAGTATCAGTATTCAATGACCCTAGAAGTTTCACTTTGTTGAGGTTCTTCTCCTCTTGAATAATGTCCCTTCTGCCGAGTACCAGCTTATCACTCTCAGGATCATATTCGATGATTGTAAATGAAAACACCTTGTTGATAAGAATTTCCGGCTCCTCTCCATAGTCAGCTTCAATTTGAGAAAAAGGACAGAATCCCCTTTCTCCGTCCACCATTACTTCAAAACCACCTTTGTTGACCCCGGTAATCTTCCCTCTGATCCGGTCACCGTCCTGAAATAGTGAATCAAGTTTAATATTTTTATCTCCTGGATCATTACCTGGTAATTTGCTTCTTGTAGCAGAACACTTGTAAAAACTACCTCTTTTATTCTGTACATAAACATCAACTTTATCACCATTCAATAAACTCTCCGGATCAATAAACTCTTCACACAATATCTCACCTTCGAATCCGCCTCCAAGATCAAGATAAAAAAGGTCATCTTCCCTGGATAATATTGTTGCTTCGATCTTTTCACCTTCCGATATTTCAGACATTCCAGACTCAAATTCTTCCATAAGATTTGCAAATTCATCTTTTCCCGATGAAATCCTATCAGTCTTATTTTTCCTTTCTGTATCAGACATTTTTACTCCTCAGATTCATTAGTTTAATATCCAATCCGGATGGTGTCAAGGTTATCACTCATACCATTTTGCAATTTTTTTATATAAAAACGGAACAACTTCAATTTAAATAACGTACAATTATCAGGGGGAATCATGGCAACTAAAAAAGGAAAAAAGAATGATTCAGGGCATGAAGAGTTCAGTCTGAACGGCAGTGAGATTATTGACAAAATAAAAGAACTTATACATCAGGGAAATATCAGAAGGATAATTATTAAAAATGAAGATGGCCGTACAATTGTTGAAATCCCGTTAACACTAGGTGTTGTCGGCGCGGCATTAGCCCCGGTCCTCGCTGCTGTTGGTGCTATCGCAGCTCTCGTTACAAAAATGACCATTGTCGTTGAAAAAATCGATGATAAAGAAAAATAGAGGATAAATCCTTTTAAGATTCAAATATATCAACTGTATACAAACGGTTGACAGATTTATATTCATAATGTTAAATAGAATATATGAGTGTATATCATGAGCTTCTGGAAAGGGAAGAAAGGCTGCATGAAAAAGCTGCGAGAAGTAAAGACTCAAAAAGGAAAAATGCAGAGAAACCTTCTCCGGTAAGGACAGAATTTCAAAGAGACAGAGACAGGATCCTCCATTCGAAATCTTTCAGACGTCTGAAACATAAAACCCAGGTTTTTATTTCCCCGGGAGGAGATCATTTCAGAACCAGACTAACTCACACTCTTGAGGTCAGCCAGATCGCGAGAACTATCGCGAGAGCCCTGAACCTTAATGAAGAGCTTGCTGAAGCTATTGCACTTGGACATGATCTTGGTCACACTCCATTCGGGCATATGGGGGAAAAAGTACTTTCAGAACTCTCTGGAAATGGTTTCAGGCATTATGAACAAAGCCTCAGAGTAGTGGAAAAACTGGAATATGATGGAGCCGGACTTAACCTCACTAATCGTGTCAAAGAAGGTATAGTAAAACATTCCAAAGGCCTTGGAGAGATCATTCCCGGAACCGTGAAAGATCTCCCTTCAACTCTTGAAGGTCAGATTGTAAGGATCTCCGATATTATTGCCTATGTTAATCATGACCTGGATGATTCTATGAGGGCTGGAATACTTACTGATCTTTCCATACCTGAATCTGTCAAAAACAACCTTGGAACAGACTTTGCCGGAAGGATCGATACCATAGTTACAGATATAATTCACAAAACCAGAGAGGAAGACCTCGAGTTTATAACTATGTCTCAGGATATATATAAGGAACTAATTTTATTAAGAGAATTTTTATATGAAAAGGTTTACCTGAGAAAGGAGTCTGAGGGTGAGAGAAATAAGATCAGGCATATTCTGATATCCCTTTTTGAACATGTCAGGAAGGATCCCTTCGGATACATTAATTTATACCCGGAAAATGATAGTGCGGACAGAAGGGTCATCGATTTTATTGCCGGTATGACCGACAATTTTGCACTTAACCTTTTCAGATCTTTTGTACTTCCCAAAAAAATATACTAAGTTTTCCCTTTACTTCAATATAGAACTTCAATTTCTATTCCCCAATCACTACTACTCCCGATTGGGGACGGTGCTTTACTTCTTGACTTTAATATATTACACATTATTTACCCGTCTGGGGACGGTGCTTTACTTCTTGACTTTAATATTTTATACATTATTTATGAGAAGAGCAAGAGTAACTTATCAGGGAGCATATCACCATGCTATGAACAGGGGATATGATGGCAAACCGATCTTTAAAGATAAAAATGACAAAGGAAATTTCCTCACTTTTCTAAAAACATATTCTGAAAAGTTAAATATCAGGATATTCTCCTACTGCATTATGGATAATCACTATCATATTATCCTTGAAAACAGTTCAGGAAGGTTGTCTGATTTTCTGCGTCAATTGAATGGAAATTTCGGTAGTTCGTACAGAGCAAAATATGGTGGAAAAGGTTATGTGTTTCAGGAGCGATCTATATCCACTTTAATTCAGGATGATTCATATCTCCTTTCAGCTATAGCCTATGGTTTAAATAATCCTGTTCGTGCAAGGTTGGTGAAAAGTTTTCTTGAATATGAATGGTCAAGTGCATCTCACTATTTTAGTAATAGTAAGATTCTGGATATTGTTGACATATCATATGTTGAAGATCTGTTTGGGAATAAAAATAATTTAATAGATGCAGTAAACAAATCTAACATAGAATCACTTCCTGTAATCAGGACGAGGGTTGGAAAAGTGATAGGAAACAAAGATTTTATTTCAATAGCAATGGAAAAATTTGACCGGAGAAATGATATAGAAAGTAAGGAAGGGAAAAGAATTAATGATTTTCATTTTAATCCTGTCGAAAAGATCTACATGGAATTTGAAAAAAAGTATAAGATCAAAATAGAAAAAATTGATACTACCACTTATTCCGGAAAAAGACTTAGAGGTGA